>JAZODS010000041.1:0-32463 GCA_045597165.1 Lachnospiraceae bacterium
GATGCGTTATAAGGCACCCCGTAAGGTTGTAGAAGTTTAAAATATTATAAATCCAAGGAGGAAGATTATGGCTACTATTATTGGAGACGGAATTACATTTGATGATGTCCTGCTTGTCCCCGGATATTCCGAGGTGATTCCAAATCAGGTGGAGCTTGGCACATCGCTTACGAACACGATCAAGCTTAACATTCCGCTTATGAGTGCCGGAATGGATACCGTAACCGAGCATCGCATGGCTATCGCGATGGCTAGACAGGGTGGTATCGGTGTTATTCACAAGAACATGTCGATCGAAGCGCAGGCAGAAGAGGTAGATAAGGTAAAGCGTTCAGAGAACGGTGTTATCAGTGATCCATTTTCTCTTTCTCCGAATCACACATTGCACGATGCTAATGAGTTGATGGGCAAGTACCGCATCAGTGGTGTTCCGGTTACCGAGGGACGTAAGCTGGTTGGTATTATCACGAACCGTGACTTGAAGTTCGAGACGGACTTTACGAAGAAGATCAGCGAGTCGATGACGAGCGAGGGCTTGATCACGGCGCGTGAGGGAGTAACGCTTGAGGAGGCTAAGAAGATTCTTGCGGCTGCAAGAAAGGAGAAGCTTCCGATCGTTGATGAGAATGGCGACCTTAAGGGTCTCATTACAATCAAGGACATTGAGAAGGCTATCAAGTATCCTTTGGCAGCAAAGGATTCTCAGGGACGTCTTCTTTGTGCGGCAGGTGTTGGTGTAACCGCTAACATTCTCGACCGTGTAGAAGCTCTTGTAAAGGCAAAGGTTGACGCAATCGTTATCGATACGGCTCACGGACATTCCGCTAACGTATTGAAGGTTGTTCAGATGGTACGCGATGCATTCCCGGGTCTTCAGATCATTGCAGGTAATGTTGCTACCTACGAAGGAACGGAAGCGTTGATTAAGGCCGGCGTAGACTGTGTTAAGGTTGGTATCGGCCCCGGTTCTATCTGTACGACGCGTGTTGTTGCAGGTATCGGTGTTCCGCAGGTAACCGCTATTATGAACGCATACGAGGCTGCTAAGAAGTACGGTGTGCCGATTATCGCAGACGGTGGTATTAAGTACTCCGGCGATATTACGAAGGCATTGGCTGCCGGCGCTAACGTATGTATGATGGGCTCCATCTTCGCAGGCTGTGAGGAAAGCCCCGGATCCTACGAGCTGTTCCAGGGTAGAAAGTACAAGGTATACCGTGGCATGGGCTCCATCGCAGCTATGGAGAACGGTAGTAAGGATCGTTACTTCCAGTCTGACGCTAAGAAGCTCGTACCGGAAGGCGTAGAGGGTCGTGTTGCTTACAAGGGTCTTGTAGAGGATACCGTATTCCAGTTGCTCGGTGGACTTCGTTCCGGTATGGGCTACTGTGGTGCGAGAAACATTCAGGAGCTTAAGGACAATGCGAACTTCGTAAAGATTTCGGCAGCATCCTTGAAGGAAAGTCATCCTCATGACATTCACATCACAAAGGAAGCTCCGAACTACAGTGTAGATGAGTAAGTAGTGCATTTTTCTTAATGTAACACAGATGATTACGGGACATGCCACGTGCATTTTGATGTGTGTGGCATGAGACCGTTTGTTTGATGGACAGGGTTGTGGCTGATAGGAGATAAATCATGGCTGTATTGACGAGAGAAGAATGGCGCAAGCGTAGACGTAGAAAGCGTATGATTCGCAAATATGCGATTCTGGCCGGTCTTGCGTTGATTGCAATACTGATATTATTGCTGATTATTAAGTTGATTACCTGGATTGTTGCACGTCCGGATGATGGTTTGATTGAGAAGATCGGAAACCGAAAGGTTCAGCAGGAGCTTCTGACGGTTAGCGATTATTCCAGACCGGGAATTGAGATGGAGAGCATTGAGAACATCGTGCTTCACTATGCGATTGTTCCCGGAACGACTGCAGCGGATAAGCGCGATTATTATGAGTCCTTGAAGGACAAGAAGGAAGTTTCGGAGAGCGTGCATTTTATCGTCGATTTGGACGGTACGATTGTGCAGTGCATCCCGGCTACCGAGGTGGCATGTGCGTCCAAGGCTTACAACGTGAACAGCATTTCCATCGAGTTCTGTAATACGGGCTCGGATGGCTCGATGAGCAGCATGACTTACGAAAGTCTATTGGCTTTGGTAGCTTACCTTTGTGAGGAGTACGAGATTCCGACCTCGAAGGTATTGCGTCACAACGACATTACAGGCAGCATGTGTCCGCTTTTGTTTGTGCAGGATGAGGCTGCTTGGGACCGCTTCCTGTCCGACGTAGACAAGGTGAAGAAGGGCGATAAGGTGACGGTAACGAGTGCACCGCTGGATACCCAGAACACGCCGGCGCCGATTGCCGGCGAAGGTACCGGTGACGGTGCTGACGATGGCTCCGCTGATGGTTTGCCGCTGAGCCCGACACCGATTCCCGTAGAGTAGTGAGATGATAGCAGATAGTACGCAATGGTTTGTTGTACTATCTGCTCTTTTTTTGCGCAAAATGACGTGTATCTTAGTTACTTTCTCGGGGGTACTTGCCAACGTGGTTTTCGGCATGGTATGCTATGTACATGACATGCAAATGCAATGATATGCCGGACGCAATGATATGCTGAACGCAGTGATGCGCAGGATGCAACGAATGATTTTGGAGGTTGTTATGAAGAAGCAAGCATTTAATCCGTATTTGCCTTCTTGGGAGTACATTCCCGACGGAGAGCCGTACGTGTTTGGGGACCGAGTGTATGTGTATGGCTCGCACGATTTGTATAATGGACATGTATTTTGTCTTGGCGACTATGTGTGCTGGTCGGCACCTGTGAATGATTTGAGTGACTGGCGTTATGAGGGCGTCATCTATCCGAAGACCTCGGATCCTTTGAATCGCGAGGGCAAGATGTGCCTCTACGCACCTGACGTTACAATCGGCCCGGACGGTCGTTACTATCTGTATTACGTTCTTGACAAGGTTTCCGTAGTTTCCGTGGCGGTATGCGATACGCCTGCCGGTGAGTATCAGTTCTACGGCTACGTGCATTACGAGGACGGTGTGCGACTTGGTGAGAAGGAAGGCGACGAGCCGCAGTTCGACCCCGGTGTATTGACAGAGGGTGATGTGACGTATCTGTATACCGGCTTTTGCGGAATTGGCGACAAGTCCAGAACGGGTGCGATGGTAACCGTTTTGAAGCCCGATATGCTGACAATTGCCGAGGGACCGCGCTTTGTTGTGCCCGGTAGCTCATACAGCGAGGGAACGGAGTATGAGGGTCATGCATTTTTCGAGGCGCCGTCCATTCGCAAGGTGGGAGAGAAGTATTATTTCGTATACTCCTCGCAGGTGATGCATGAGCTGTGCTACGCAGTGAGTGACGAGCCGTGCGGTGGATTTTCCTACGGCGGTGTGTTGGTCAGCAACTGTGATCTGCACATTGACTCCTACAAGCCGGCGGACCTTCCGACCGCCTATGGTGCGAACAACCACGGTAGCATCATCGAGATCGAAGGCAAATGGTACATTTTCTATCATCGCCAGACGAACAACACGTGGTACAGCAGACAGGGCTGTGCAGAGCCGCTCGAGCTTCTTGAGGACGGTCGTTTCCTGCAGGCGGAGATTACGTCCTGTGGTCTCAATGGCGGCCCGTTAAAGGGCGAGGGCGAGTATCCCGCATACATCGCTTGTAACATCTTCGGAAAGCAGCCTGCGCTCTACGTAGGCGGCGACGGAAAGGCTCGCGTAATGCAGGACGGTCGCGACGGAGATGAGAATCTCGGATATGTTGCGAACATCCACGATGGCGTTACGGTTGGCTTTAAGTACTTTGATTGCAAGGACGTGAAGGGAATCTCGGTATCGATTCGCGGATATTCTCACGGAGCACTTGAGGTAAAGACGGCAATCGACGGTGAGGTGCTTGCAAGCATTCAGACCGACTCCTCGAACGTATGGGAGGATTACACGGCCGAGGTTGCGATTCCGGATGGCGTGCACGCAATCTACTTCACGTATCGCGGTGGCGGTACCGCAAGTCTTCGCGCATTTTCCTTCATCAAGTAAGGGTGCATTTTCATAAGAGTATTGGGGTTGGAACAATAAAAGAAGGATGAACGATTACGAGAGTGTAATCGCTCATCCTTTTTTGTGTGTTTCGTTAGCGGCGAGCCGCCAAGTATCATTCGGAACGAAGTGCCGTTACCGGATCCTTCTTCGCTGCGATACGGGAAGGAATGAGACCGGCAATCAGGGTAAGAACCATGCTGATTACTACGAGAATCAATCCACCGAGGATCGGCAAACGAGAGAGGTTATCGATATCCGTAAAGTGAACAATGATGATGTTAATCGGGATGTTCAAAAGCAAGGTAACAATGATACCGAGTGCTCCGGCAACAAAACCGACAATCAAGGTCTCAGCATTGAATACGCGGCTGATATCCTTCTTGGATGCACCGATCGAACGAAGAATACCGATTTCCTTTGTACGCTCGAGTACGGAAATGTAGGTAATGATACCAATCATAATCGAGGAAACGACAAGGGAAATTGCTACGAAGGCAATCAGGATATACGTGATAGCGTTGATGATGGTGCTTACAGACGACATCAAAAGTGCAATGTAGTCGGTGTATTCGATCTCGCCATCCTCACCCTGCTTTTTGTTGTAGTCGTTGATTAACTCGGTGATACGGTCCTTTGCGGCAAAATCCTTCGGATAAATGCTAATCGTACGAGGCAGCTCGAGCTCGGCATAGCCAAGGCGAAGCATATTCATAGCGTACGTGTTCGTCGTTTCTGCCTGCTCGAAGAGCGGAGCAAAGGTCTGAACAATCTGTTCGTCCGTCATATTCGCAAGAAGTACGTCAAGCGGAACATCACCTTGACCCGCTGCGGAAAGCATTGCCTGCAGCTGAGCGGCTTCTTCCGGTCCGAGGTTCGCAAGCATCGCGCGAATCTCATCAGCCGTAAGAGGCTGATCCTCGCCGGAATCAAACGGAAGACCGGTGAAGACGTCAATCTCGGGATTCGCAAGCTGCTGCTTGATGATCTCTGCATTGCCGGAGTTCTTAACAACGTACTCGGTCAAAGCGTGTGTGTAAGCAATGGAGCCTGCCATGGAAGTAGCAACGGCATCTTCGCTCGGGCGAACGATTCCGACTACCTTCAAGGTCGTAGTCTTCGTGTCGTCAGCGAGCAAGGAGCTCAAATGTGCGTCGTCTTTGCTCTTGTCAATCCAAGTCTTCGTTATTTCATCGTATACATAGTAATCGGAAGGCATTACAAGCTTGAAGGTCAATCCGAGAATGTCCTCGTAGGTGTAGCGTGTCTGTTCACTCTTGATCGGTTTGCCCTGGAACATATCCTTGATCATGCCTTCTACTTCGCTGGGATCCTTGATTCCGAGAGAGTAGAGGGAGAAGTCGCTGATTTCGTTGTTCTTATCGACAATCAATACAACCTCGTCAAAGTTCTTCGGCCAATCGCCCTTTACCATATCGTACTGAGCACGAATCAGCTCGTCGTTGTTGATCATCTCAGACCATACGTTCAAGCCATATACACTGCTTGCCATGGAAGTCATGGAATCCATCTCGCCGATTGCGGAGTCCGTAAGACCCATAGCGCTCATCATACTGGTCATCATATTGCTCGGATTTACCTGAACAACACCGTTCGACGTGTCCGCCTTGAAAATGTTCAAGGTGATATCGTACGTATACTGAATGTCGGTTACGAGTTCCTTGAACTCATCTGTAGTATCGAGGTATTCCTTAAAGGAAGTCAAATCGTTGACCTTTACCTCGGAAATCATCGCATTTACCATCTGGGTCATGACGTTGCTCGAATAGATGGCGTCTTTATCGTGCGTGATTGCGGCGTCTCTCTGCACGCCGAGAATCGAAGTGAGCATGGAACTCATGTCGGCTGTCTCACGCTGAATGGAGAGCGGGTAGGTCGAAAGCGTCTCTTCCTGAACACGGTCAATGTACTCGCTTACACCGTTACTTAAGGAAAGAATCAAGGCGATACCGATAATACCGATACTACCTGCGAAGGAGGTCAGGAACGTTCTTGCCTTCTTCGTCATAAGGTTGTTCAAGGAAAGAGAGAGCGCGGTGAAGAAGGACATCGACGTATGGTCGGGGTTCTTCGTAGTTACGATCTCTTCCGAAGCATCCATAACCGAGTCGGAATCGTCGGTAATCTTACCGTCCAAAAGGCGAATCGTACGAGAAGCGTACTCATCAGCCAAATCCGGATTGTGCGTTACCATAACAACGAGCTTATCCTTGGAAATCTCCTTCAAAAGCTCCATGATCTGAACGCTCGTTGCGGTATCGAGAGCACCGGTCGGCTCGTCTGCGAGCAAAATGTCCGGATTGTTTACCATAGCTCTTGCGATAGCAACACGCTGCATCTGTCCGCCGGACATCTGGTTCGGACGCTTGTTCAGCTGATCGCCGAGACCAACCTTCTCAAGAACTTCGGTAGCACGGCGTCTGCGCTCTGCCTTGGAAACGCCGGAAAGCGTCAATGCAAGCTCAACGTTCTGCAATACCGTCTGATGAGGAATCAAATTGTAGGACTGAAATACGAAACCGACACTGTGGTTACGGTACGTATCCCAATCGTGTGCGGAATATTCTTTTGTGGAACGTCCGTTGATGACAAGGTCGCCGTCTGTGTACTGATCCAAACCGCCGACAATGTTCAAAAGAGTCGTCTTACCGCAACCGGAGGGGCCGAGTACAGCTACAAACTCGCTTTCGCGAAATGTAACGGAAACCCCTTGGAGCGCATGAACAACGTCATCACCAACAGGATAGTCTTTTGTGATGTTTTTTAATGTGAGCATACTTTTTCCTCCATGAGATGCATATCTAATCTATGCTTTTGCGCCATCCGTGATAATCGGTGGTCACGTAACAACATATTATAGCATTGCCAATATAAAATTCAAGTGTACAAGATTGATTTCATATTTTTTTAACACCCCTCAAAATCAATGGGTTGAAAATGCAAAAAGATTTTGCTATGATAGACAACAAATTTGCGTGGATTGAGGAACAGAAGATGAAAAAGCTGATTGGAGATAAGAAATTCTATCGAATGGTGTTGCTGATTGCGGTGCCGATTATGCTGCAAAACGGTATTACGAACATCGTAAACCTACTGGACAATGTGATGATCGGAAGACTCGGAACCGAGGAGATGTCGGGTGTGTCTATCGTGAATCAGCTCATTTTCGTATTCAATTTGTGCATCTTCGGTGCAACGTCCGGTTCGAGCATCTTCGGTGCACAGTATTACGGTAACGGAGATTATGAAGGCTTTCGTCATACGGTTCGCTTTAAGATCTACATCAGTGCGGTCATTCTCGTAGCGGCAATCGGCGTCTTCTTGACGTTTGACGAGGTGCTCATTCGAAGCTTTCTGAAGGGCGGTACCGAGGAGCAGCAGGGAAATGTACTGCTGACGCTTGGCTATGCGAAGGATTATCTGAAGGTGATTTTGTGGACATTGCCGCCATTTGTCATTGTGCAGGTGTATGCGAGCTCGCTTCGTGAGACAGGAAGAGCGGTATTGCCGATGCTTGCGGGCATTGTCTCTGTCGTAGTCAATTTGTTCTTGAACTGGGTATTGATCTTCGGTAATCTCGGCATGCCTAAGATGGGAGTGCAGGGTGGTGCACTTGCAACCGTAATCGCCAGAGTGATCGAGTGTTTGATTGTCGTAATCTATACACATGCGAAGAAGTTTGCCTTTCTCGAAGGCTTGTACCGCACAATGCGCATTCCGCGCGAGGTGGTGCTGATGATCTTCATAAAGACATTGCCGCTGTTTGTGAACGAAGCTCTTTGGTCCAGCGGTGTTACGAAGCTGAATCAGTGTTACTCGCTTCGTAGCTTGGACGCGGTGGCGGCGCTGAACATCAACTCGAACATTTACAACCTTTCGAATATTGCATTCATCGCACTCGGCTCGGCGTTGTCGATCATCATCGGACAGCAGCTCGGTGCCGGTAAGCTGGAGGAGGCAAAGGACACCGTGACGAAGCTGATGGTATTCAACGTCGCGGTATGTATTGCAATCGGTGCGTTGATGGCGTTGTTCTCCGGTCTGTTCCCGAAGCTGTACAAGGCGGAAGACTCGGTGGCGTCGTTGGCTACGTCGCTCATTTTGATCAATTCGCTGTTCCTGCCGGTGCATGCGTTGATTCACAGCATGTATTTCACGCTTCGTTCGGGCGGTAAGACGTTTATTACGTTCCTGTTCGACAGTGCATTTATGTGGGTGATTTGCATTCCGGCTGCGATGCTTTTGATCCATACGACCGCATTGCATTTGCTGGTGGTATACACGGTTGTACAGAGTCTCGATATCATCAAGGTGGTAATCGGCTATATCCTCGTTAAGAAGGGCATCTGGGTTCGCTCTCTGGTGGCAGAGCAACAGGCATAAAAAAATCGGGCGTCGCAACGTTGGCTGCGGCGCCCTTAGTATTTGCTTGATTATAATTCAAAGGAAATGGACTTGCCGGTTGCCTTGAGACATCTGCAAGCAACTCCCGCCGATGCGAACATACGCTTAGCGGCAATGTTGGCCTTCGTTCCGGAGTACTTATCGCTGAAGTAAATGACCTCGCTGATGCCGGCCTGAATCAAAGCCTTCGTACATTCGTTGCAAGGGAACAGAGTGGTGTACACCTTCGCACCGCGCATATTCGTGCCGGTGTAGTTCAAGATCGCATTGAGCTCGGCGTGGCATACGTAGAAGTACTTCGTCTCCAAATCGTCGCCTTCGCGCTCCCAAGGATACTCGTCGTCGGAGCAGCCCTTCGGCATGCCGTTGTAGCCAACGGAAAGAATGCGGTTCTCCTGGCTGACAATGCAGGCACCTACGGAGGTGTTCGGGTCCTTGCTGCGCTTAGCGGACAGCATGGCGATTCCCATAAAATATTCGTCCCAAGATAAATAGTCTGTTCTCTTCATCGTAACGTAAACCTCTCTTGTCGTAGTGATAATTGCCTGCGATTTTGCAAGCACTACAGTCATTTTAGCAAGTCTGTCTGCCCCTTGCAACAGGAAAACATAAAAAAGTTGAAGTTTGGTGTTCCATTTTCGTATTTTATGTGCTAATATCATATGCGGTTAGTTTAAATGCACGTTCGTATGCATTTGAATATGCCCGACGGAACTCCGTCCGAAGGGTAGAAAAGGATAAGGAAGAAAGGGAACACTATGTATTCATTTGACGATGTAAAAGCATTTGATCCGGAACTCGCGCAGAGCATTACGCTCGAGCTTGGCAGACAGCGTGACAACATTGAGTTGATTGCGTCTGAGAACCTTGTTAGCAAGGCAGTTATGGCGGCAATGGGAAGCCCGTTGACGAACAAGTATGCTGAGGGTTACTCGGGAAAGCGTTACTACGGCGGTTGCGAGTATGTAGACATTGCAGAGGATTTGGCTATTGCCAGAGCAAAAGAGCTGTTTGGTTGCGAGTATGTTAACGTACAGCCTCACTCCGGCGCACAGGCTAACATGGCAGTGCAGTTTGCACTTCTTGAGAAGGGCGATACCGTTATGGGTATGAACCTTGCACACGGCGGACATTTGACACATGGTAGCCCGGTTAACTTCTCCGGTACCTATTTCAACATCGTACCTTACGGCGTTAACGATGACGGTTTCATCGATTACGACGAGGTAGAGCGCATTGCAAAGGAATGCAATCCGAAGATGATCATTGCAGGTGCAAGCGCATATGCAAGAGCAATTGATTTCAAGCGTTTCCGTGAGATCGCTGATATGGTAGGCGCATACCTTATGGTAGACATGGCTCACATTGCAGGTTTGGTTGCAGGTGGTTGCCATGAGAATCCGGTGCCTTACGCACACGTTGTTACGACGACCACGCACAAGACTCTTCGCGGACCTCGTGGTGGTATGATTCTTTCCAGCCAGGCATTTGCAGATGAGCACAAGCTCAACAAGGCTGTATTCCCGGGTATCCAGGGTGGCCCGCTTATGCACGTAATCGCTGCAAAGGCAGTTAGCTTCAAGGAAGCATTGGATCCTTCCTTTAAGGAGTATGCACAGAACGTAATCAAGAATGCACAGGCTTTGGCTAATGGACTTGTAAAGCGCGGCTTCAACTTGGTTTCCGGTGGTACCGACAATCATTTGATGCTCGTTGACCTTCAGAACATGGACATTACGGGTAAGGATGCAGAGAAGCTTTTGGATTCCGTTCACATCACCTGTAACAAGAATGCGATCCCGAACGATCCGAAGTCTCCGTTCGTAACGAGCGGTATTCGTCTCGGTACGGCAGCTGTTACGACTCGCGGTATGAACGAGGAAGATATGGATGTCATTGCTGAGGCAATCAGCCTTGCAATCAAGAATCCGGAAGACGGCAAGGAAAAGGCTGTGGCACTTGTAAAGTCCCTCACAGACAAGTATCCTTTGTATGAAGACTAAATAATCCGGTGGGGAAGTGACTGTTTTGTATGACGGTGTCTTACGAGACAGAGCTTCCCCATTTTTGATATACGGACAAAGGCCGCAGGCGTGTGAAAATGCGCGGAATGGTCCGGCGGCCACAGAAGGCTATGGAGAGGTAAGAGCATGGTGAGTGTTGGGAAGAATGTAATCGAGTCCGGTAAGAACGTGATAGGGGCTCGTGGGAACGTGAAACGAGTTGTTCGGTGTCTGTGCCTGTGTGCACTGCTTGTCGGTGCGGCTGCAATGCTAATCGGCTGCGGCAAGGACAAATGGGTGTCCGAGGAGCGCTTCTACGTGGGCATCTGGGAAGAGGATTCGAACAACGTCATTCATCTGATGACGGACGGAAATTATGAGCTCACCACGTCGCAAAGCGGCGACAAAGGCACGTATGAGCTGACGGAGGATGCCTTGCTTCTGAATTCCGAAAGCGGCGTGCAGTACGAATATCCCATAAAAGGCGATTATGTGCTCGCGGAGGCTTACGAGGGTGAGCCGGTGGAAGGCACCGCGCTTTCCGGCACCTACGAGATTCGACACGGTGGCTACGGAATCGTGATGGAATTTGCCGAGGACGGAACCGTAACGCGTCAGGTGTATGTCACGGAGCTTATGAATAACCGCATCGAAGGAACGTACAAGGTGGATGACGGAATGGTCACCTGCGATTTTCGCCTGATGGGAACGTACCGTTTTATCATCGAGGACGGCGTGTTATATGATGCATATCAGTATGCGCCGGACTATAAACCCGCTCCGAAGCAGTAGGAGGATGTGAAGCCACCCCAGAGCAGTAGGAGGATGTGAAGCTAGCTACTCCGCGCAGTAGGAAAATGCGAAGCCCGCGGGGGCGTTATGACAAAAAGAAAGCGGCATGCCTAAACAGGTATGCCGCTGATTTGTTATGTGCTGTTGCCTGCTTGTATGTCGCCGATCCAAGATGGCGCGGCTTCTATGTGGACCGCTTTAGAAGCCGAGGTTCTCGCCTACGAGAATGAGCTTGATACGGTTCGGGATGCGGGATTTTCTCGTAACGACAACCTGGCAGCAGATGCAATCGTCTGCAAGGCAGTTGCCGCAAATGCCGAGCTCTGCGCAAGGAGTGGACATGCCGAGGCGAACGCTGTTGGGCGGAGCGGCAATGTTGCGAACACGCTTGATAGCGGAATCGACATCGCGAACGACCTTGTTCATACCTGCGACAACGACAACCGAAGCGGGGCCGGCAATCATGCAAGCTACGCGATTTCCGAGGCCGTCGATGTTCACGAGCTCGCCGTCCATCGTCAGAGCATTTGTACTCGTAAAGAACACATCGCTCGTTGCGATACGTCCGTACAGCTCACGCTGCTCCTCGGGAGTATGTGCGGTGGCGCGGTCGTATACGGTGTAATCGGAATTCTTAATGAAATCGAGCAAGCCGATTTCGGACAGCGTAACGGAGCCGCCGAAGGAAATGCTGCAGCCGGGGGTGAGAAAGCGCTTGGCCATAGCGAGGGCTTCCTCTTTGTCTTCACAGTAGTATGCTTCAATGTTTCTTCGGTTACAACGCTCAATAATCGTATCCGCGAGATTCTCGTAGTTTTTCTTGATTGCTTCGTGCATAGGTGACATCTCCTTTGCTGTAATTCGGTGTTGTATATATTCTAGCGAAAAGCAATTCACAAAGCAAGCAAAACGTGATATGATATACGGTGTGGCGGCGCAAATGACGGATATGTCGTGATACAATTCATAAGAGGACGTATTTATGGGAAAGAACTTATTTATAGCAGAAAAACCGAGTGTGGCGCGAGAGTTTGCCAAGGCGCTGAACGAATCCCTTTCCCGCAAGGAAGGGTATCTCGAAGGAAATAATAATGTCGTGACGTGGTGTGTGGGACATTTGGTTACGATGAGCTATCCGGAGGCATACGATGCGGCATTGAAGCGCTGGAGTCTCGATACGATTCCGTTTTTGCCGACGGAATATCGCTACGAGGTCATTCCCGCAGTGGAGGATCAGTTTAGAATCGTGAAAGGCCTTCTGAATCGGTCGGACATCGATTGCATTTACGTGTGCACCGACTCGGGACGAGAAGGAGAGTACATCTATCGTCTGGTCGATCAGATGGCGGGTGTGCCGAAGCAGAAGGAGCGCAAGCGTGTGTGGATTGACTCGCAGACCGAGGAAGAGATTCTGAGGGGAATCAAGGAGGCAAAGCCGCTGAGTGCGTATGACAATCTGTCGTCGGCTGCGTATTTGCGTGCGAAGGAAGACTACCTGATGGGTATCAATTTCTCAAGAGTGCTGACGCTGAAGTACGGCAACACGCTGAGGGATTATCTTAAGAGCGACCGACGTGGGGCGATTTCCGTAGGTCGTGTTATGACGTGTGTGCTCGGTATGGTTGTGCGCAGAGAGCGCGAGATTCGAGCATTTGTCAAGACGCCGTTTTATCGTATCTTCGGAGGCTTCGGGATCGGAGATGCGGCCATTCGTGCGGAGTGGAAGGCGGTAGAGGGCTCGAAGTATTTTGAGTCGCCGCTTCTGTATAAGGAAAATGGCTTCCGAAAGCGCGAGGACGCCGAAGAGTGCATTGCGATGCTGCAAGGCGGTTCGACTACCGGCGTGATTGAGAAGCTCGAAAAGAAAAAGGAAAGAAAGAATCCGCCGCTTCTGTTCAACCTGGCTGAGCTGCAAAATGAGTGCGCAAGGCTCTTTAAGATCAGTCCGGACGAGACGCTGCGAATTACGCAGGAGTTGTACGAGAAGAAGCTCGTAACGTACCCGAGAACGGATGCCAGAGTGCTTTCGAGTGCCGTGGCTAAGGAGATTACGAAGAACCTCGGCGGTTTGGCAACGCAGGGCGCGTACCTTGACTATGTGAAGGAGATTAAAGCGCTCGGCAACTATGCGACGATTGCAAAAAGCCGTTATACGGACGACAAGCAGATTACGGACCACTATGCCATCATTCCTACCGGACAGGGTTTTTCCGCTCTTTCGTCCGTCAGTAGCGTGGCACAGAAGGTGTACGACCGCATTGTGCGCCGTTTCTTGGCTATTTTCTATCCGCCTGCGGAGTATCAGAGGGTGACGCTCGAGCTTTCCGTGGATTCGGAGCATTTTTTTACAACCTTCAAGGTGCTCGAGAAGCAGGGGTATCTTGTGTTGTACCCGCCTAAGGCCGATAAGCATGCCGAGGAGGGCGCGGAAGGTGCCGAGGGCGAGAAGTCCGGTGACGGTGAAAATGAGGAGCTGTCCGAGGAGCTGTTTGAGAAGGTAAAGGCGCTGAAAAAGGGCATGGAGCTGCCGGTGCAGGGCTATGAGATCAAAGAGGGCGAGACGACGCCTCCGAAGCGCTACAATTCCGGTTCGCTCATCTTGGCGATGGAAAATGCGGGACAGCTCATCGAGGACGAGGAGCTTCGCGCGCAGATTAAGGGTAGCGGCATCGGTACGAGTGCGACGCGTGCCGAGATTCTCAATAAGCTTGTGAAGATTGAGTATCTCAAGCTCAACAAGAAGAATCAGATTATTACACCGATGAAGCTCGGTGAGATGGTATATGAGGTAGTCAATTCCTCGATTCGTTCCCTGCTGAACGCAGAGCTGACGGCGAGCTGGGAGAAGGGCCTTACGTATGTGGCGGAGGGCACGATAGGCGAGCAGGAGTACATGCAGAAGCTCGAGGGCTTTGTCGGCAAGCTCACAAACGGAGTGAAGGGCTTGCAGAACCAGACGATGCTGTTACAGGCATTTCGCAGCCTGGAGCCGTATTACAAATAGCTTGTTATTTTCCGTTTTGTTTGCTATTATCGTAGAAGTGACGAAGGGAGATCGTATATGGAGAAATATTATCGTAGTTTTTTAACGGTGAGTCTGCCTGCGGTACGACACAATCTAGAGGAGTGCAAGAAGCGCGTGGGAGATGCCATGCTGATGGCGGTTGTGAAGACCGACGCGTACGGACACGGTGCGGTGCCGATCAGCCGGTACGTAGAGGACCAGGTGGACTATTTTGCGGTTGCCTGTCTGAACGAGGCTACGGAGCTTCGCCAGGGCGGCGTTCGTAAGCCCATTTTGATTCTCGGCTACACTTCTCCGAAGGAGTACGGCGAGCTTTTGGCGTGCAACATCATCCCGACGGTGTACACCTACGATGCGGCAAGAAAATTGTCTGATATCGCTTTGATGCTCGGCACAAAGGCGGTCATCCACATTGCTGTAGATACCGGCATGGGACGCATCGGCTTCCTGCCGACGGAGGAATCCGCAGACATCGTTGCCGAGATTGCAAAGATGCCGGGAATCGTCTTAGAGGGCATGTTCACGCATTTTGCGAAGGCGGATGAGACGTGCAAGGAATACACGATGGAGCAGGCGAGAAAGTTCGATGCATTTACCGAGATGCTTTCGAAACGCGGTGTGGAGATTCCGGTAAGACACGCTTGCAACAGTGCGGGAATCGGCGATCTTGAGGATTGCCGTTATGATATGGTTCGTGCGGGAATCGTTACTTACGGAATGTTCCCGTCGGATGAGGTATGCAAGGACAATATGGACCTGCAGCCGGTTATGGAATGGAAGGCGCACGTCATTCACGTGAAGGAGCTTCCCGCGGGCTGTGGCATCAGCTACGGCGCAACGTACGTAACGGAGCGACCGATGAAGATCGCTACGGTTTCGGTCGGCTACGGAGACGGTTATCCGAGAACGCTGTCCGGCAAGGGTCGAGTGCTGATCCACGGGGAGTACGCACCGATTCTCGGCCGCGTATGTATGGACCAGATGATGGTCGATGTCAGCCACATTCCGAACGTGCAGCCCGAGGACGTCGTTACGCTGATCGGCAAGGACGGCGAGCAGGAGCTGACGGTAGATGAAGTATCGAAGCTGTCGGGTCGTTTCAATTACGAATTCGTATGCGACATCTCGATGCGCGTAAGCAAGACGTACTGCTAGGCGCGGAGTGAGTCGGCCGGGAAGTTTCCGGCAGTCGGCCGCGAGAATCGGCCGAAGAGCATTTTCCTACAAGTAAGCAATAAAATACCCTCCGGAGCGTTGCCGTTTCCGGAGGGTTGTTTTGTCTATTCGTATAGTGACTTACGTCGGTCTATGCAAGCCGTCTTATGCAAATGCTGCGAAATACGCAATCACCAGCACACCGAGCACGATGCGGTACCAGCCGAACAGCTTGAAATCCTTCTTCTTGATGTAGCTCATTAAGAAACGGATGACGATGAGCGATACGACGAAGGACACGACCATGCCGAGCAGCAGAGTAATCGCTTCCGCGGCGGTGAAGGCGAGGCCGAACTTAAGAAGCTTCAGCGCGCTCATGCCGATCATAACCGGGACTGCGAGGAAAAATGTGAATTCCGCTGCGGCCGTTCTGGACATGCCGATGAGCAAGCCTCCGATGATCGTAGAACCGGAGCGAGACGTTCCGGGGATGATGGAGAGCACCTGGAACAGACCGATCAAAAATGCGGTCTTATACGTGATGTCCTCGAGCGTCTTTACCTTCGGGGTACGGCCGCGATTCCAGTTCTCCACGACGATAAATGCAATACCGTAGAGAATCAGCGTAGCGGCGATGACGTAAGGGGTGTGCAAATGCGCTTCGATGTAATCGTCGAACAAAAGTGTGACGATTGTTCCGGGGATACACGCAACGACTACCTTGAACCAGGTAGAGAAGGTTTCCTTAATGACGAACGGCTTGGATTTGTCCTCCCACTGGAACGGAAGCATCTTGCGGAAGAAGAGCACGATTACCGCCAAAATCGCACCGAGCTGAATGACGATAAAGAACATCTCCTTAAATGCTTCGCTGGCGTTCAGCTGCACAAATTCGTCCACCAAAAGCATGTGTCCGGTGCTGCTGACGGGTAGCCATTCGGTAATGCCTTCTACGATGCCGAGAAGAATGACCTTCAGCATCTCAATGAATTCGAGTCCCATACACAATCTCCTTTATAGATGTTGGCTATACTATAGCATATTGCGATGCCGATTTCAATTCCAAACGGGCGCGCCTTGGCAAATGTACCTCCTTCGATACAGTCTGCCAAAGCGACTTTGAGGCAAATGCACGGTATAGCTTCCTCCTACATTGTATGTTTCCGGGCGAAGTATACGCTTGACAAATAGCATTTTCACCGATATAATTAAAAGATAGTGCGAAACTATGTCCGGTTGTCGCGTAATACTCATCAGTGCACTGCACGGAAATGGGGGTCGAGATGCTTAAGAGCATGACAGGGTTCGGTCGTTATGAGCTGAACGAGGATGGGAAGAAGATTATAGTCGAGATGAAGTCAGTCAACCATCGTTACTGCGAAATCTCAGTTCGTATGCCGAAGAAGCTGAATTACTTCGAGACCGGTATTCGTACCCTTATTCGTAAGTATGCGAATCGCGGTAAGATCGATGTGTTCGTTACATACGAGGATGAGAACGAGGGCGCACAGTGCGTTCGTTACAATCGCGATGTGGCAGCAGAGTACGTACAGTACATGAAGCAGATGTCCGAGGATTTTGATTTGCCTTCGGAGATTTCCGTGACAAGCCTTGCACGTATGCAGGACGTTCTTACAACAGACGAGCTTGCGATGGACGAGGACAGAACGTGGGAGCTTTTGGAGCGTGCCGTAATCGGTGCATGCGATCGCTTCGTGGCAACAAGATTGGCAGAGGGCGAGCATTTGCGCGAGGATATCTTTGCGAAGCTTGACGGTATGCTTGCCGGAGTGGAAGCGGTAGAGAAGCGTTCTCCGCAGATTCTCGAGGAGTACAGAGCGAAGCTGATGGCTAAGATTCAGGAGGTACTTGCGGACAATCAGATCAGTCCTCAGGTGCTGGCAACCGAGCTGGTCATTTTCGCGGATAAGATTTGTACCGACGAAGAGACGGTGCGTCTGCGCGCACACATTCAGTCTATGAAGGACACGCTTACGGTGGCGGTGAACATCGGACGTAAGCTTGACTTCATTGCGCAGGAGATGAACCGTGAGGCCAATACGATTTTGTCTAAGGCAAATGATTTGGAGGTTTCCAATATCGCAATTGAGCTGAAGACCGAGATTGAGAAGATTCGTGAGCAGATTCAGAATATTGAATAATGAAAAGGAGATAGTGTTATGATTCATCCGTCTTATACAGATTTGATGCAGGTTATCAACAGTGGAGTTGAGGAAGGCAATGAGCCTCTCGTAAGCAGTCGTTATTCCGTAGTTCTTGCTACGGCTAAGAGAGCAAGACAGCTTACCGATGGTGCAAAGCCTCACGTAGAGAACAACTGCCTTAAGCCGCTGTCCGTAGCTGTTCAGGAGGTTTATGAGGGTAAGGTTAAGATTCTTCCCGCCGATGCGGTTGTAGAGGAAGCACCGGTTGAGGAGTTCGAACTCGATGAGCTTGACCTGGTAGACGATATTATCGAAGAGATTGCAGACGCTGTAATCGACGAGGTAGAGGAATAATCGATGTCCTTTGATGGTAACGAGACGAGCGAAGAGGAACTCGTGAACGAGACCGAGATGGCGATACTCGAGGACATGTGGGACAAGGGCATACAGCGCCGTAAGGAGCTGCTTCGCTTTGTATTCTTTGTGTGCGCCGTCATTCTGTTGGCAATCGCAATCAAACGTTATGTCCTACAGCCGATTGTCATCGATGGCGAGTCCATGGCGGATACGCTGCACGATGAGCAGGTTGTTCTGATGGAGAAGCTGTTCTATCGACTCGGCGGACCGAAGCGTCACGACATCGTGGTATTCTTGCCGTATGAGGGCTTCGACGAGGTGTACGCAAAGCGTATCATCGGATTGCCCGGCGAGGTCGTCTATATCGATGAGGATGGGCTTGTTCACATTGCCGATGCCTACGAGAACGGAGAGTACATCGGGGATCGCATTTTGGAAGAGCCGTACGTAAAGGAGACGATTGCGCGAGCGGATTTGATTCAGTTCGGTACGAAGACGAATCCGGCGGTGCTCGGAGAGGACGAGTACTACGTACTCGGCGATAACCGAAACAACAGCCACGACAGTCGCAAGGCGGACATCGGTGTGGTGCACAAATCCGAGATGATCGGAAGATTGATCTTCCGTTTGATTCCCATGGCGGACTTCGGAACGCTCAGATAATTGAATTGTGAATTGAGTTGCGGATGGGCCGATCGGTTCGTCCGCATTTTTCATGGGCATTTGGCTCTCGAAGACGGGCATTTTGCCATCGAAAATCGGCGTTTGGCTCTCGAAAATGCCCCTATGGCTTCGGAAAATGCTCTTCCGGAGTTCACATTTTCACCGAAGTATCGGTAAAACAACGAAGAATGACGGAAAAACGCAGTCGGAATTATGGAAAACGTATATTTCGCTTTTTTTATTAAAGTTGTACTTGAAATTTGCCTTGGCTTTCAGTACAATGATAGAGGATTTTAAGAATCACAAAAAGTAACTTATCATTTTCATTTAGGAGGAACAAAATCATGGCAGTAAAAGTTGCAATTAATGGTTTTGGACGTATTGGACGTCTTGCATTCAGACAGATGTTTGGTGCAGAGGGCTACGAAGTAGTAGCAATCAACGATTTGACAAGCCCTAAGATGCTTGCTCATCTGTTGAAGTATGATTCTGCTCAGGGTAAGTATGCTCTTGCAGATAAGGTTTCCGCTGGTGATGATTCCATTACGGTTGACGGAAAGACCATCAAGATTTACGCTAAGGCTGACGCTAAGGAACTTCCTTGGGGCGAGCTTGATGTAGACGTTGTACTTGAGTGTACCGGTTTCTACACCTCTAAGGAGAAGGCTTCTGCTCATATCGTAGCAGGCGCTAAGAAGGTTGTTATTTCCGCTCCGGCTGGTAACGATCTTCCTACCATCGTTTACAACGTAAACCATGACACCCTTACTGCTGAAGATACTATCATTTCCGCAGCTTCCTGTACTACGAACTGCTTGGCACCTATGGCTAAGGCTCTTAACGACCTCGCTGGTATCAAGTCCGGTATCATGAGCACGATTCATGCTTACACCGGTGACCAGATGATCCTTGACGGTCCTCAGAGAAAGGGTGACCTTAGAAGATCTCGCGCAGGCGCTGTAAACATCGTTCCGAACAGCACCGGTGCTGCAAAGGCTATCGGCCTTGTTATTCCTGAGTTGAACGGCAAGCTCATCGGCTCCGCTCAGCGTGTTCCTACTCCTACCGGTTCCACCACTATCTTGGTTGCTACCGTAGAGAAGGCTGTAACGAAGGAAGAGATCAACGCTGCTATGAAGGCTGCTGCTACCGAGTCCTTCGGTTACAACGAGGATGAGATCGTATCCAGCGATATCGTTGGTTCTACTTTCGGTTCCATCTTCGATGCTACCCAGACCATGGTTGGTGCTGATAACCTCGTTCAGGTTGTTTCCTGGTATGACAACGAGAACTCTTATGTAAGCCAGATGGTTCGTACGATTAAGTACTTCGCTGAGTTGGCATAAGTATTCCGGATTTATTGATCCATTACGGGTCCGGCTTTCCGGCCGGGCCCGTTTTTTCAATGTTACACTACATAATTCATTAGAAAGGAACTAAACACTATGTTGAATAAGAAGTCCGTAGATGATATCAATGTAAAGGGCCTGAAGGTTCTTGTTCGTTGTGATTTCAACGTTCCGTTGCAGAATGGTGAGATTACCGACAAGACTCGTCTTGTTGCAGCTCTTCCTACTATCAAGAAGCTCATCAACGATGGCGGCAAGGTAATCCTTTGCTCCCACCTTGGCAAGCCGAAGGGCGAGCCGAAGCCGGAGATGTCTTTGGCACCCGTTGCAGTAGCTCTTACCGAGCTTCTCGGTCAGGAAGTTAAGTTCGCAGCTGATCCTGAGGTAGTTGGTCCTAACGCTAAGGCAGCAGTAGAGGCTATGCAGGATGGCGAGGTAGTTCTTCTTGAGAACACGAGATATCGTGCAGAAGAGACGAAGAACGGCGAAGCATTTTCCAAGGAGCTCGCAAGCCTTGCAGACGTATTTGTAAATGATGCATTCGGTACCGCTCACAGAGCACACTGCTCTAACGTAGGTGTTACCCAGTACGTTGACACCTCCGTTGTTGGTTACTTGATGCAGAAGGAGATCGACTTCCTCGGAAATGCAGTTAACAATCCGGTTCGTCCGTTTGTTGCTATCCTCGGTGGTTCTAAGGTTTCCTCTAAGATTTCCGTTATTAACAACCTTCTTGACAAGGTAGATACCCTCATCATCGGTGGTGGTATGGCTTACACCTTCATGAAGGCTCTCGGCGAAGAGGTTGGTAACTCCCTTCTTGAGGAGGACTACCTTGAGTACGCTAAGGAGATGATGGATAAGGCTAAGGCTAAGGGCGTTAACCTCCTCATCCCGATCGATACCGTTGTTGCTAAGGAATTCTCTAACGACGTTCCTTTCCATACCGTTGGCCGTGGCGAGATCGCTGCTGACGAGGAGGGCTTGGATATCGGTGAGGCTACCTGCGCACTTTACGCTGACGCTATCAAGAGCGCTAAGACCGTTGTTTGGAACGGACCTATGGGCGTATTTGAGATGTCCAACTTTGCTAAGGGTACGATTGCAGTAGCTAAGGCATTGGCTGAGATCGAAGGAACTACCATTATCGGTGGTGGTGACTCCGCTGCAGCTGTAAATCAGCTTGGTTTCGGTGACAAGATGACTCACATCTCCACCGGTGGTGGCGCTTCCCTTGAGTTCCTTGAGGGTAAGGAGCTTCCGGGCGTTGCAGCAGCAAACGACAAGTAATTTATCTAGCATTTTAATAAAGGAGAATCAATTATGCGTAAGAAGATTATCGCAGGCAACTGGAAGATGAACAAGACTCCCAGTGAGGCAGTTGCTTTGATTGATGAGTTGAAGCCTCTTGTACAGAACGATGAGGTAGACGTAGTATTCTGTGTACCGGCAATTGACCTTAAGGACGCTGTAGAGGCTACTAAGGGCACGAACATTCAGATCGGTGCTGAGAATATGTACTTTGAGGAGAGCGGCGCATATACCGGCGAGATCGCTCCGAATATGCTTACCGACCTCGGTATCAAGTATGTAATCATCGGACATTCCGAGAGAAGAGAGTACTTTGCAGAGACCGACGAGACCGTTAACAAGAAGGTTTTGAAGGCATTTGAGCATGGCATTACCCCGATCATCTGCTGTGGCGAGTCCCTTAAGCAGAGAGAGCAGGGTATTACGATTGACTGGATCCGTATGCAGATCAAGATTGCATTCCTCGGTGTAACTGCTGAGCAGGCTAAGACCGCTGTTATCGCTTACGAGCCTATCTGGGCTATCGGTACCGGTAAGGTTGCTACGACTGAGCAGGCTGAAGAGGTATGTGCTGCAATCCGTGCTTGCATCGCTGAGATTTACGATGCTGAGACGGCTGAAGCAATCCGTATTCAGTACGGCGGAAGTGTATCTGCTTCCTCCGCTCCGGAGCTTTTCGCTCAGGCTGATATCGACGGTGGCCTTGTAGGTGGCGCAAGCTTGAAGGCTGACTTCGGTAAGATCGTTAACTATAAGTAATCCTAAATGATAATTTGCAGAGAGACGATTCACCCATGTGGGTGAATCGTTTTCCTGCGGAAATGCGCCGCAACAAATAGAAGGTGCCCGAGAGAAGTCCGATGAGATGCCGGATGAGAAGCCGGATGAAAGCGAGCTCGTTCTATTTGCTGTGGCATGTGCACGGCATTTGCGTGTCAATTTGCACGGCAATATATTTTTAGTGTATTTGGATAGAATAGAACTAGGAGGATGTAATGATGAGTAAGAAGCCTACCGTATTGATGATTTTAGATGGCTATGGTGTTAGCGATAGAGAAGAGGGCAACGCAATTGCAAATGCGAAGAAGCCCAACATGGACATGCTGACTTCGAAGTATCCTACCGTGACCGGTGATGCAAGCGGACTTTCCGTAGGTCTTCCGGACGGACAGATGGGTAACTCCGAGGTTGGTCATACGAACATCGGCGCAGGTCGTATTGTATATCAGATGCTCGTTAAGATTTCGAAGTCCATTAAGGACGGCGATTTCTTTGAGAATCCCGCACTGGTTGCTGCAATGGACAACTGCAAGAAGAACGGTTCCGCTCTTCATTTGATGGGACTTTTGTCTCCCGGTGGTGTTCACAGCCACACCGAGCATATGTACGGCTTGGTTGAGATGGCTAAGAAGAACGGTATCGACAAGGTATACGTACATTGCTTCCTTGACGGACGTGACGTTCCTCCGTCCTCCGCAGCTGAGTATATGGAGGATGCGGTAGCACGCCTTAACGAGATCGGCCTTGGCAAGATCGCTACGATTTCCGGCCGTTTCTACGCAATGGACCGTGATAATATGTGGGATCGTGTTGAGAAGGCATATCACGCACTCGTATTCGGTGAGGGCGTTCAGGAGAGCGATCCGGTACAGGCAATCAAGAATTCTTATGCAAATGGTGTGACGGACGAGTTCATGCTTCCTACCGTTATTCAGGATGGCGGCAAGATCGAGGCAAATGACAGCGTTGTATTCTTCAACTTCCGTCCCGACCGTGCTAGACAGATTACGAGATCCTTTGTGGATCCCGAGTTCACCGGCTTTGAGCGTGCGAACGGCTGCTTCCCTGTAACGTTCGTATGTATGGCTCAGTACGATGCAGAGATGCCGAATGTATTGGTTGCATTTCCGCCCGAAGAGCTCACGATGACGTTCGGTGAGTTCCTCGCAAAGAACGGCAAGACGCAGCTTCGTCTCGCAGAGACTCAGAAGTACGCTCACGTTACGTTCTTCTTCAACGGTGGTGAGGAGAAGCAGTTCGAGGGTGAGGATCGTATCCTCGTAGACTCCCCGAAGATTGCAACGTTCGATATGATGCCCGAGATGAGCGCATACCAGGTAGCGGATAAGCTCGTAGAGGCAATCAAGTCCTTGAAGTACGATGTCATCGTAATCAACTTCGCAAATCCCGACATGGTAGGTCATACCGGTATTCCGGCTGCTGCAATTGCGGCAATCGAAGCAGTAGATGAGTGTGTCGGCAAGGCATACGAGGCTTTGATGTCGGTTGACGGCCAGATGTTCATCTGCGCTGACCACGGAAATGCCGAGCAGCTTGTAGATTACGAGACCGGCAACCCGTTCACGGCTCACACGGTAAATCCGGTGCCTTTCATCCTTGTAAATGCCGATCCGGCTTACAAGCTTCGTGAGGGTGGCTGTCTTGCGGACATCGTTCCGACATTGATCGAGATGATGGGTATGGAGCAGCCGGCTGAGATGACAGGAAAGTCTTTGTTGATTCAGTAATACAGACTATGTCCGTCCGGACAAAGTACGAATTTAGAGATCGACGAAAAAAGTTCTTGCATTGTATCGTAAGGTATGGTAGTATACATGTTGTGGCATTTTGTGCCCGTGAACGAAATTCGAAAGTACATTAGAGTTGTTGGAGGTTAATCTCATGGCAGTGTTGAAGGGTATTGTGACAGTTATATATATTCTTGTGTGCATAGCGCTTACGCTGATTGTATTGATGCAGGAAGGTAAGAACGCAGGTCTTTCCGGAGCAATTAGCGGAACTACGGATACTTACTGGGGCAAGAACAAGGGACGTTCCATGGAAGGCAAGCTTGTGGTACTGACAAGAATCCTTGCAGTAGCATTCATGGTTATTTCCATCTTGCTTTGCATGAAGTTTTGGTAATTAGTCATTGAAACGTAGGCACTCTGATAACCTCAGGGTGCCTTTTGTTTTTCGAGAATCCGCCCGATTGACGGGGGATTGTGATGATTGGCCGGTGGTGGGTTTCCGGTCGATGAGAGGAGATAGGATTGGAAGAAGGGAATAGAAAAAAAGAGCTTGTGCTTGCGCTGATACAGGACAAGCATTTTCGCCCGATGAAGCTGCGCGAGATGGCAGGAATTCTGCAGGTTCCGAGAAGTGAACGCGGAGAGCTGTCTGCGGTGCTGGATGAGCTTATGAGAGAAGGAAGCATTTCCGTGGATGCGAGCGGCTGTTACGTGCCGAAGCGTTCGGACGTATTGGTCGGCGAATATCTGGCGTCCGGAAAAGGCTTTGGTTTCGTGCGACTTGAAGGCGATGAGGAGGATATCTTCATCCCGGCCGGCAAGGAGCTGTCTGCGCTGCATCACGATCGTGTAGAGGTGCTGATCGTCAGTGAAGGCGGTGTGCAGCACGGAAAGCAGTTAAGGCGCGAGGGAATCGTAAGACGAATTGTGGAGCGCGGCACGAAAGAGATTGTCGGAATGTTTCGCAAGAATAAGAACTTCGGCTTTGTCATTCCGGACAATCTGAAGCTCGATATGGACTTATATATCGCGAAAGAGCACACGAAGGGGGCTGTCAGCGGACAAAAGGTCGTAGCGACGATTACGGACTACGGTGATTCGAAGCACAACCCGGAGGGACGCATTACGCAGATTCTCGGACATGTGAACGATCCGGGCGTTGACATTCTTTCGGTTGTGAAGGCGTACGGCATGGACGTGGAATTTCCGCGCGAGGTTATGGATGAGGTGGCGAAGACCGCACAGGAGGTGTGTGCGGAGGAGCTTGCGAATCGCTTAGACCTGCGCGAGCTGCAGACGGTGACGATTGACGGCGAGGACGCAAAGGACCTCGATGATGCGATCAGTCTGTCTTACGACGGTACGTGCTATACGCTTGGCGTGCATATTGCGGATGTGTCGCAGTACGTGCGAGAGCATTCGGCATTGGACGAGGAAGCGATTCGAAGAGGCACGAGTGTGTATCTTGCGGACCGCGTAATTCCGATGCTGCCGCATGCGCTATCGAACGGCATTTGCTCGCTAAATGCGGGAGAGGACCGACTGGCGCTGAGCTGCATTATGGACATTGACGAGCGCGGTGTCGTTGTGAGCCATCAGATTGCGGAGACGGTCATTCGCGTGGATAAGCGTATGTCCTACAATAAGGTGCGCGCGGTGCTTGAGGACGAGGACCCGGAGGCAATAGCCGAATACGACGGCTTTTTGCCGATGCTTCGGTTGATGGCGGAGCTGTCGGAGAAGATTCGAAGCCGCAGACAGGAGCGCGGCGCGATTGATTTTGATTTTCCGGAGAGCAAGCTTCACCTCGATGAGAGAGGAAGAGTAATCTCGATTGAGCCGTATTCGCGAAATGTGGCGACGAAGCTCATAGAGGATTTCATGCTGATAGCGAATGAGACGGTCGCAGAGCAATTTTTCTGGCTCGAGCTACCGTTTGTATACCGTTCGCATGAAAACCCCGATAACGAGAAGATGAAGACGCTCAACATCTTCATCAACAACTTCGGTTACTCGATTCATCTGACGGGCGACGAGATTCATGCAAAGGAGCTGCAGAAGCTTCTCAATCGCATACAGGGAACGCCGGAGGAGGCTTTGATCAGCCGCTTGACGCTTCGCTCGATGAAGCAGGCGCGGTATACGACGGATTGTACGGGGCATTTTGGCCTGGCTTCGAAGTATTACTGCCATTTTACTTCGCCGATACGAAGATATCCGGACCTCCAGATTCACCGGATTATCAAGGAGTATGCGAGAGGCACGCTCGATGAGCAGCGCATCAATCACTATCTGGCGATTTTGCCGCAGAGAGCAAAGACGTCGAGTGAGCTGGAGCGTCGTGCCGAGGAGGCCGAGCGCGAGGTGGACAAGCTGAAGAAGGTCGAATATATGCACCGATTCCTCGGAGAGGAGTTCGAGGGAGTCATCTCGGGCGTGACGAGCTGGGGATTGTACGTCGAACTGCCGAATACGGTGGAAGGTATGATTCGTGCGTCCGACCTTCACGGAGATTATTATCGCTACGACGAGGCGTCGCAGAGCATGATCGGCGACCATACGAAGAAGCGCTATTCGCTCGGTCAGCGTATGCGCGTGCAGCTCGTTGCGGCAGATAAGTTGACGAGAACCATTGATTTTATTCCGGTAGTGGAGTAAAATAGGCTAGAAAGCAGGAAAGGAAAGTAGCCATGGGAAAAGACAGTATACGGCTGATAGCCAACAACAAAAAAGCCTACTTTGACTACTTTATCGAAGAGGATTATGAAGCCGGTATTGCCCTGCACGGTACGGAGGTCAAGTCGATTCGTATGGGTCGCTGCTCCATTAAGGAGTCGTATATCCGCATCGAGCACGGCGAGGCATTTATCTATGGCATGCACATCAGCCCGTACGAGAAGGGGAATATCTTCAACAAGGATCCGCTTCGCGTGCGGAAGCTTTTGCTGAATCGCTATGAGCTGAATCGTCTCGGCGGTAAGATGCAGGAGAAGGGCTATACGCTGACGCCTTTGCAGGTGTATCTGAAGGGCAATCTCGTGAAGATTAAGGTCGGTGTGGCTCGAGGCAAGAAGCTTTACGATAAGAGAGACAGCATAGCCAAGAAGGATATGCGAAGAGAGGCTGAGAAGGAATTCAAGGTGAAGAATCTGTACTAGGACAGAGCGGGGGCTCGGGCATTTGGCGCGAGGAGCTTTGTCGGGAAGGTGGAAGCAAGAGATGACAACACATGAGAAGAAGGTATTTGTAATCGGACACAAGAACCCGGATACGGACTCGATCTGCTCTGCGATTGCCTATGCGTGGCTGAAGGAGCAGGTGACGAAGACGAAGCACGTGGCGTGCTGCTGTGGCGAGGTCAATGCGGAGACGAGCTATGTGCTTACGAGATTCGGCGTGGATGCGCCGCGCTACCTGGACGATGTCGGTACGCAGGTGAAGGACATTGAGATTCGCGAGAACCCCGGTGTGTCTCCGGAGATGTCTTTGAACCGCGCGTGGGAGCTGATGCGAGAGACGCAGGTTGTTACGCTGGCGGTTACGACCGATGAGCACCTCGACGGACTCATTACGGTCAGTGATATTGCAAATGCTGCGATGGAGCTTTCGGACAGCGACATTTTGTCGACGGCGAAGACTCCGTATAAGAACATATTGGATACGCTCGACGGTGTGCTCATCGTAGGTGAGATCGGAGAGCGTGCTTACGAGCGCGGCAAGGTGCTCATTGCGGCAGCGAACCCGGATTTGATGGAGGAATACATTGAGAAGGACGACCTTGTCATCCTCGGTAACCGCTACGAGTCGCAGCTGTGCGCCATTGAGATGGGCGCGGCGTGCATCGTAGTATGTGAGGGTGCGCAGGTTTCTAAGACGATTAAGCGTCTCGCCGAGACAAATGGCTGCACGATCATCCAGTCGCCTCACGACGCATTTACCGTGGCACGTCTCATTAATCTGAGTATGCCGATCAGTTATTTCATGACGTCCGAGAATTTGATTACGTTCCGCACGGACGACTACATCGATAGCATTCGCGACATTATGGCGAAGCGCAGAAACCGTGACTTCCCGATTCTGGACCACAAGGGCAATTATCGCGGCACGATTTCCAGACGTAATCTCATGGGAATGAGACGCAAGCAGGTCATCTTGGTGGACCACAACGAGCGTTCTCAGGCGGTTGACGGCATCGAAGAGGCAGAGATTCTCGAGATCATCGACCACCATCGTCTCGGCAGCATCAGCACGATGTCGCCTGTATTGTTCCGTAACCAGCCGGTTGGCTGTACGGCGACGATTGTCTTCAATATGTATCGTGAGAACCGCGTAGACGTTCCGAAGCACATTGCGGGCATCTTGTGCTCGGCAATCATCTCGGATACGCTGATGTTCCGTTCACCGACGTGTACGCCGATGGACGAGGCTGCGGCAAATGATCTTGCTAAGATCGCGGAATTGACGATTGAGGAGCTCGCTGCGAGGATGTTCGAGGCGGGAAGCGACATGAAGGGCAAATCCGCCGAGGAGATTTTCTATCAGGATTATAAGAAGTTCAGTGTCGGAGACAGAACGGTCGGCGTCGGCCAGATCAGCTCGATGAGCGAGACGGAGCTTGAGAACATTGCGAGAAAGGTGCAGACCTTCCTCGATCAGACCAGCTCCCTCGACGACACGGACATGGTTATCTTTTTGCTGACGAACATTCAGGCTGAGACGTCCCAGCTACTGTGGAAGGGCGAGGGCGTGGAGCGTCTGCTTCGCTATGCATTTGACATGGAGGTTCGCAGCAACGGAGCATTTGTCAAAGGTCTTGTGTCGAGAAAGAAGCAGCTGATTCCGGGCATTATGGCGGCGCTGCAGAACGACGATTACGAATAGAATATGCGTAGATTGCACGGCTTTTGAGGAATCGAAGCCGTGCAATTTTTTGTTTGCTTCGGAACGGCGAGAAGGTGGATATTGTGCTATGAAATGTATATATGGTACTGCCGTGAAAGTTGACGTTTGACTACACTTGTAGTATAATTTACGTGAGGAAATCACGCGTTGCAGAGACTGCCTTTGAGTGGTCTACATCCATGCAATCGGAACAAGTATAACGTGAATTTTAGGTACTGAAGAGGTAATGCTGTATGAAGAACTTTTTTAGCAAGACAAGGACGAAGATAGTTGCAGTCGCATTGGGTATTGCGATGCTGACGCAGCTGCTTCCGAGCGGCTCGGGTGTTGTCGTTGACGCAGAGTCAGACGGGCTGACGATTAACAATTATTCATTTTTGGTGAAGGACGCAACCGGTGCGTGGGTAGAGCCGGATGCCGATACAACGGTAATCAACGGCCAGATGGCAAGAGTACAGTTTAACTATGCCATTGTCAACAACTCGCACTCGAAGAATTTCAGCTTGGATTTCAAGCAGTACACGAAGAACTTCACGCTATCGGACGTCGGCTCGGTGAACGACCAGGTTGACCTTGTCGACGACAGTGGAGCTTATGTAGGTACATACTACTTGAAGGACGGCGTTTTGTTCGTAGAGCTGAACGAGGAATTCTCGCAGCGTAGCAATATTACCGGTACGGGAGCGTATTTTCAGGGTATGATCGACGCTCCGTCAACGGATGATCAGGGTAAGGCGCAGGTCGGCTTCGGAAACGTCCTCTATAACGTATTTGTGGATTTGAATCTTCCTACCGGCTACGTGAGCTTTAACAAGTCCTCGGGCAAGACGACTTATGGCGCCGACGGTAAGATTTATCAGGAGTACATAATCTCCCTGCAGAGCCACGGTGTGAACACGAACATCAAGGTATCGGACACGCCCGGTTCCATGCTCGGAGCGCCTACCGGTATCACACTTAACGGCGCGGCGTATAACGGAGCATTTCCGATTGCAATCGGCGAGATGGCGGACGGAGAGAAGATTGAGATCAAGTATACGTGTGAGGTCGACAAGTCGGTTATGTCCGCGGGCACGAACCTTTGGGGCGATGCGTATCGCAACAAGGCAAATGTGACCTATACGAACGATGAGGGACAGAATATCACGTCCAACACTTATAGTGCAAATGTAACGGTAAAACGTCCTACCATCGGTAAGACCGGTCAGCTCGTTACGGAAAAGGGCGACGACGGACAGGAGACGACCTATGTGGATTGGACCGTCATCATCAATGTGGGCGATCTCAAATTCGAGAATATTACGAGATTTGAAGATGTGATCGGTGAACACCTTTCGTTCCCGGCCGGCAGCGCGGCTCCGACACTTTCGAGCTTCCGCGATATGGGAAATGGTTCGTACATTTGCACCTACCGCACGCTCGTCGACGAAGCGGTAATGGGCAACGAGGGTAGTATACTTCTTCAGAATACGGCAACGATAGATTATGAATATGGCGGAACGGAGCATACGGTTTCCATGAACGCTTCCGCACAGACACCTGCGAAGTCCGGCATTACGAAGGAATTTGTGAACTTTGATTTCAAGACCGGCTTGTTCACGTGGAAGGCATCGGTAATCATTCCGAAGAACGGCTATACCGCACTTTCCCTGGTCGATCAGTTCACTATCAATGACGAGCATCATTTTGTCGAGGGCTCGTTGAAGGCATATTTGGTCGACGGCGACACCTCTACGGAGCTTGTATTGGGTGTTCTCAGCAGAGATATGTACTGGAATGAGATATGGACTCCGGAAGTATACGATTATTCGATTGAAACCCAGAAAAATGATCTGGGTGTATGGATGATGACGATTAAGTTCAATGATGAGCATTTGGCTAATTGGGCAGGAAAGACCATTGAGCTTACGTACCAGTCAAAATACGCGGACAACCCGCTGTACAATCCGAAGAAGGGTACGGTAACCAATCAGCTGACGGAGAATTTTACGGATGCAGCCGGCAACAGCGGTTCTGCGGTTGCTACCGCAACCTATAAGATGTTCGGTTCTAAGAGACCGTATATCGAGCGTACTTCTTGGCCTACCACGGTAGGTAAGGACGCTCTTACATGGAGAGTGAATCTGGCACTTAGTGAGCATCCGGAATTGGTTGCGGGCGATGTCATTACCGTAACGGATATTCTTCCGGACAATATGATTTTGGACGAAAATTCGGTCTTGATCGATACGGCATACTGGGACGACTATTATTTCGACGGCGACTCGGTATTGGACGCAGCGATCATGAACGCTATGACCTATACGTACAACAAGACGACGAACAAGGTGACCTTCAAGATTACGCTGACGCAGGATATTCTGGATTTGGTGGCACAGCTGGATGAGAGCAGCGGAGCGAATTATTTGGCCGGTCTCTACATCGGATATGTGACAAAGGTGGACGACGGTAAAGCATTTCTCGAGGCGAGCAACAACGGTGAAAATGCAGTCAACTTCGTCAATTCCTGTACCTTCGCGGTGAACAATGTGGAGGTAGGTGCGGCTTCGATTTCCCAGTCTTTGACCCCTGCACCGTTGCTCGTGAAGGACGGCGGTCTTGAGGCCATTGTAGGCGAAGAGACGGGCGGTACGGATCCGAGAAGATTGTACTATTCCGTTACCGTGAATCCGGAGGGCTATAAGCTGGCGGATGGCGGATACTTGACGCTTACGGACGTTTCGGGAAGTGCCTTGGTACTGGATATTACGAGTGTTAAGGTTACCGACGGCTCCGGAAAGGACATCGCTTCGGCTCAGTGGAGTGTAGGCTATGACTACGACACGAGAACGACGAAGTTCATCGTTCCGGACGGAATGAAGGTGATTATCTCTTATACGATGGATATCGCTATGAATTACGGCGACATCATCAACAACGACAATGCAAGCAATAAGATAAGCCTCGGTGGCTTTGCCGAGACGGAGTCGAAGGATTCGCAGAATCGCGACATCGTGATTTCCGAAGAATACGTTCCGGTTGATGCGAAAAATGCATCGATTCGTATCTACAAGGGCTACAAGCTGGGCGATTCGTTCCAGCCGCTTGACGGAGCGGAATTCCTCTTGACGCCCGTGAAGTACAATACGTCAACGGGACAGTACAGCTCTGCGGTAACGGATGGCAATCCGACCATCGCATTTGCCGTGAATTCCATTCGAGACGGAGTTGTTCGCGTGACCGGTCTTAAGTACGACCAGGTGTACGCTCTTACCGAGACGAAGGCTCCCGCAGGCTTTGCGAAGAGCACGGAGGTGTACTATTTCTACATCCCCAGTCCGGATGAAAATGCGCGTGCGAATGTAGCGCATTCTGCGGACACCGAGGAGTACAACGCAAGAACGATTTATTATGAAAATGAACCGCAGACCGTTGAGCCGACTCCGACTCCTACGGTAACGGCCACCCCGACGGCAACGCCGAAGCCGGTGACCTACACAGCTCATTATGTGTACCTCGGAACCGACGGTAAGTATTATGAGATTGCGAACGAGAACTTTACCGCTCCGACGGTTGCGAACGGAGACGGCTACACGACGGGAACTTCGATTACCGTTCTGGATAGCAGTGCATTTGACAAGGCAAATGCGGCACAGAAGCCTTACACCGAGCCGAAGTACAAGCTCACGTGGCACGTATTTGAGGACGGAAAGGATATTACGAAGGCGGCGACA
>JAZODS010000042.1:0-3873 GCA_045597165.1 Lachnospiraceae bacterium
GGAGGACACGAATATGAGCAAGCCTTTATGCCCGACACCACCGATGGGGTGGAATTCCTGGAACACCTTCAGCTGGAACATCAACGCTGATTTGATTAAGTCTTCTGCGGACTATATGGTTTCGACCGGATTGCGCGACGCGGGCTACGAATACATCGTCATAGACGACTGCTGGAGCGAGAAGCAGCGTGTGAACGGCCGCCTCGTTCCCGATAAGAACAAGTTCCCGGACGGTATAAAGGCCGTTGCGGATTACGTGCACTCGAAGGGCCTTAAGTTCGGTATGTATTCCTGCGCGGGTACGCATACGTGTGCAGGCTATCCCGGCAGCTTTGAGCATGAGTTCGACGATGCCGAGACATTTGCCGAATGGGGCGTGGATTACCTCAAATACGACTATTGCTATAAGCCGAAATCCGTAGAGGGCGAGAACCTTTATAAGCGTATGGCGATGGCACTTCGCAACTGCGGCAGAGACATCGTATTTTCCGCTTGCAACTGGGGCGCAGACGGCGTTCATAACTGGATTCGCGAGACCGGCGCGCAGCTGTTTCGCTCGACCGGCGACATTCAGGACAACTGGGAGTCCATCAAGCGTCTCGCAACCTCGCAGCTCGGCAAGCAGTGCTACGGCGGCGTATATTGCCACAACGACATGGACATGCTCGTAGTCGGCATGCACGGCGGTAGCGAAAATTCTTGGATTGCCGAGGTAGTCGGCGGTTGCAACGACACGGAGTATAAGACGCATTTTGCTCTGTGGGCAATGATGAATTCGGCGCTGATGATTGGCTGCGATATCCGAAACATGACCGACGCAACGCTTGAGATTCTCACGAACAAGGACATCATCGCGATCAATCAGGATCCCGAGTGCCGTAGTCCTTACTGCATCAGACAGTGGAACAATCCCGAGCGAGTATTTGCGCTCGTAAGACCGCTGGCAAACGGCGATTATGCCCTCGGTATGTTCAATTTCGGCGACCGCACCGGCGAGATGTCGCTTCAGTTCCACGACATCGGTCTTCCGGCTGCATCCGGCCGAGGCCTTGAGCTCTACGACTGCTACACGCATCAGACAATCGGAACCTTTGCAGAGCGCTATGCCGCAGAGATTCCTTCCCACGACTGCGCTGTCTTCCGCGCCAAGGTGGTGAAGCTGTAGTGGCCAATTACGACACCTGTATCCGCTGCGGCGCCGCGCTGGGCGACGACGACATTGCGATTTATCGCAAGCTCATCCATCGGGCCGCAGAGGAATTTTACTGTATTGACTGCCTGGCGGCGCATTTTGATTGCACGCGGGCAGCCATCGAAAAGCTGATTGCGCACTACCGCGAAAGCGGGGAATGTACGCTGTTTCGCTAAATGCTACACGATCGGCCGAATGGCGCCCGGCCGCGGCAGAATCAATTGGCGCCCGTCGCCGTAAAAAAAGGAGGAACGACGCATGAGTAAGGTTCAGGGCTATACCCCATATCTCTATGGCAATATGCCGATTCCGGGCGGAGGCTACGTCACCGGCTTTGCGTTTCATGCCCGTGTTCCGAACATTTTGTACGCGCGAACGGACATCGGCGGCGTGTATCGCTACGAGTTTGAGACGGACTCCTGGCACAGCCTCGTGGAGCACGTACGGCAGGACGACCTGAGCGAGACCTTTCCGCTCGCCATCGCCTTGGACGACGAGCATCCCGAGCGTCTGTATGTGACGTGCGGAGTCGGCAACGGAAGACACCCTTCCCCCGCTCGCGGCTGGTTCTGCGTAAGCGAGGACTACGGCGAGACGTTCCGACGCCTGCCCATGCCGTGTCCCGTCCATGGAAATGATGCCGCTCGAGGCACCGGCCCCCGATTGCTTGTAGACCCGAACCGAGAGGACACCTTGTATTTTGCCTCTCAGACGGCGGGACTTCTGCGCACAACCGACCTGGGTGAATCGTGGCAAATGCTCTCCGTATGCAGCGAAGCCCACCCCATTCCCGAGCGCAATCTGTCCTTCCTCTGGCTTTCTCCGGACAGCCGCTGTCTCGTTGTGTCCACAGCGGGCATCGACAATCGCGTAAGCGACACGGTGCGTGGCCATAGCCTGTTTGTGTCCTACGACGAGGGCGAGACGTTTACCGAGCTCGCACAACCCACATACGACTATAAAGCATCGGAGTCACTGCCCCCGGGCGAGAGCTACGCCAAATTCGAGGGCGCGGTCGGACATCGCTATGCATTTGACGGGCGCTATCTGTACGTCACCTTCTCCGAAAGCGGAAGGTATTCTTGGCGCGGCATAGAGGGCTACGGCTGCGACGCGAGCGATTTGACCGGTGGACGCATCTACCGATACCCTTACGCGGCGGGCGTGCTCGGCACACCGACGGACATCACACCGCACAAGCCGGAGCTCGGCATGGCGGCTTGGGAATCCACAAGCGACCTCGGCGAGGCGACCTCGCATAGACGAGCAACTCCGAGCGACGACAAGCTCTCGGACGAGGCGAACAACGAATCCCGCGCGGCGAAGCTAGTGCACTGCGGCTACGGTGGCATCTCGACCTGCGATGCGGTGCCGGGCTTGGTGGCGTGTGCGACCATTTGCCGACACGCGGGCGATATGCTCTTTCAGTCGGAGGACTACGGCGACACGTGGACGCTCAAGCTTCTGAACCTGGAGGACGACCGCGTTCGCTTCCGTGCGTCTTATATGAAGCCCGAGTACAACGGCGGCACATCGTTGATTCACTGGGCGAGCGACGTGCGCTACCATCCGTTTGACCCGAATATGCTACTGTTTACAACCGGTACGGGCGTGTTTATGAGCACGAACCTGCAGCAGCCGGATTACTATTTCAGCGACCATTGCGACGGCATCGAGGAGACGGTGCACCTCAACGTGTACGCACCGACCGGCGACAGGACGATTTGCTTGGATATCGTCGGTGACTTGGGCGGCTTCGCATTTTCCGAGGTCGGCAAGGAGTGCGAGAACTCGTTTGCAAATGAGCAAAATGACCGCTACATCACCGCCATCAACGCCGACTACGCCGATTTGACGCCGCACGTGCTCGTTGCGACGCCGAGAGGCAATTGGACCGGTCTTTCTAAGGGTGGCTTGATTGTCTCGAAGGACAGCGGCTTGACGTGGCAGCGACCCGAGCTTCCCTACGGTATTTCGGAGCGCTTGGATGAGCTGTTCGAGCGCATCTGCAGACCGAATAACAACTCCGGCTGGGTAGCCCTTTCCGCGGATGCGCGTTCGCTCGTATGGGCGGTTGCAAACGGCGACGACCTGCATGCCGATTGCGTCGTATACTCGCACGACCTCGGCGAGCACTACGGCCATACGCAGATATACGATAAGTCCGGCCAACCGGTAGGCGACCTGTTGTTCAAGCCATTCGCCGACCGCACGAACCCCGACTTATTCTACGGCTTTTGCGAGAGCTCTCGCTTTTTTGTGAGCCGAGACGGCGGCGAGACATTTTACGAAAGGGACGCGCCGACCAACCTACCGAAGCAGCAGCTGGCCGGCATCGACGCGGCAAATACCGTCGAGATTCGCGGCACAGCCGGGCGCGTCGGCGAGTTTTATCTGGCCATGAATGTGGACGGTCTGTGGAAGCTTCGCTACGACACCGCCTCCGACTCCTTCTCGGCGACTCGCATCACCGATGAGGGCGAGCCCGTGTGGTGCGTAGGCCTCGGAATTGTTCCGGGCGAGACCGATTATCTAAGCTCCGAAAAGGCGCTGTACATCTGCGCAGCACTTGACGGCGCATTTGGCTTCTACCGCTCCTACGACGGCGGCAAATGCTGGACGAGGCTCAACAGCGAGCGGCAGCATTTCGGCGAGATTAAGAGCATCGACGGCGACAAGCG
>JAZODS010000043.1:0-1808 GCA_045597165.1 Lachnospiraceae bacterium
CTGCAGTATCTTGAATTGCAACGTGGAAGACATTATGGAGTACAGAAAGTCCGAAGAAGCTACGGACTAAAGAAAAAAATAACTGTTGGTAGAGGGAGTTCATCCTTCGGCCAACAGTTTTTAGTTTATTATCTATGAAACGCTCTTTTCATTTCACGTTTTCACATTTGCCCCGACCTACGGTATGCGGAGCTGCGTCGTAGCATTTTCCTGCTCTTGCACCACTCGTCACGCCTTCCGCGCCAGCTGCAAATCCATCGTGTCGTAGATGGTAATTGTGCCGCCGTGGGTGTTGATGGCTTCTTCGATCTTGGCGAAGAATTCGGTTCGGATAGGCTCCGCCATCGCGATGTGGTCGGAGTAGGTGCCGAGCAGCGTGATGTACTCCGCGGCGGTAAATGTGCGCGTTCTGCGGAAGAGTGCGTGGCGGATGTCCGTGAAGCCGTATTTGGCCGCGATTTGCGCCCGGTTGGCCGCCTGCTCCTCGGTGTATTCGCGCGGGGGCTGCGTCTCGCGGTTGTAATAGCGGTCGTAGTACTCGTGGTAGAGGCCGTCAAGCGCGTCCGCCAGCGCCGGGTTGCCCTTGTCGCGGTACGGGTGATTCGCGAATCTGGCAAATGCGCCACCATTTTTCAAAAGCGCATGCACCTTCGGATAGCCGATTTCCTCGGGAATCCAGTGGAAGGCCGACGCCGAGTAGATCAAGTCAAATGCTCCATTTTCAAGCTCCACATCCTCGAACTTGCCGGTCAATGCCGAGAAGCCCGGGTAGTCCCGAAACTTCTCACGGCACAGCGCCGAAAAGTTCTCGCCGTACTCCACGGCCGTCAGCTCGCAGCCCGTCTGCAAAATCGGCGGCGTCGCCTGGCCTCCGCCAATGCCGATCTCGACGACCTTGCTGCATTTGCCGATCGGTATGTAGTCGAAGATCGCGCGGTACAGCGCCTCCGCATACCCCGGGCGCAGCCGTTCGTACGTCGAAGCCACCGTGTCAAATGTCCATTCAAGTCCCTTCAAAACCGGCATCGCCACACCTCCGAAAAAATGCTTTGGTTGATGAGTTGGAATTTACACGTCTTTTTCAAAAACCAAATCCATCGTTGTAATTGTACCATCATCACGAATTACGGTTGGGATATACCCTACGTAGCGATACCCTTTTGCTGCATATTCATCAATGATTTTTTGGTGCTCTACTGATTTCGCACCAAGAAATCTGCCTATTTTTAATTCAACGTATTCGTATTTCTTCATGGACATATTTCTCCCTTCAATTTGCAAGTTGTTAATCGAATCAATTGTCATCCTTCACAAAAAACCAATCACTTCTTAGCCTTATTGTTCTTTAAAGAACACGCCTACTAACGCACCGCCTATATCGTTTGGTGATACAATCTGCTGGAGTTCCCAGCCTTCAGCAATGTACTCGTTAATAACATCCTGAGTTTCCTCTAAATCTTTCTGGCGAGTCAATTTCACACCTTTGTTTAGATGTACTAGCTTGTATTTTTTCACTTGATAACACCTCCTTCACCGGAATACTTTATTATTTGATTTAATCATACCACATAAAAACGCTTTAGTTGATGAGTTGGAATTCATCACTCTGCAGCCATCAATAAAGCTCTACACGGCGAGCCGTCTGCACCGGATAGATTCAGCGGCGCAGCATTTAGAAAATATGCGCCTTCCGAAACCTCTGCCAGACGAATTCCTTCCAGCAAGACAACATTGGCGCCCAGAAGTATGAGATGCACTGCCATCGGCGCATCTTCCGGTCCGACCGTCTGAGATTCATTTCCCAGAAG
>JAZODS010000044.1:0-8724 GCA_045597165.1 Lachnospiraceae bacterium
GTATCGGAACAGATCATCTCACGGAATGCATCGATACGATTGCCCTCGAAGAACATATGCTCCGTACGGCAAAGACCGATACCCTCTGCACCAAGCTCGCGAGCCTTCTGTGCATCCTTCGGAGTATCTGCATTTGTACGAACCTTGAGTACACGGAACTTGTCCGCCCAAGCCATAATACGGCCGAACTCACCTGCGATCGTAGCGTCTACGGTCGGGATAACACCGTCGTAAATGCAACCGGTGGAACCGTCGATGGAGATATAATCACCCTCAACGAACGTCTTGCCGGCAAGAACAAACTTCTTGTTCTCCTCATCCATGTTGATCTCGGAGCATCCGGATACACAGCAGGTACCCATACCACGTGCAACTACTGCTGCATGAGAGGTCATACCACCACGAACCGTCAAGATACCCTGAGCTGCCTTCATACCCTCGATATCCTCGGGAGAGGTCTCAAGACGAACGAGAACAACCTTCTCGCCACGCTCCTTCCACTCCTTAGCGTCGTCTGCGGTAAATACGATCTTACCACAAGCAGCACCCGGAGATGCAGCAAGAGCTCTTGCAAGAGGAGTAGCAGCCTTCAATGCCTTAGCATCGAACTGCGGATGAAGCAACGTATCCAAGTTACGAGGATCGATCATCTGAACAGCCTTCTCCTCAGTGATCATACCTTCGTCAACCAAATCACAAGCGATCTTCAATGCAGCCTGTGCAGTTCTCTTACCGTTACGGGTCTGAAGCATGTACAGCTTCTTGTCCTCGATGGTGAACTCCATGTCCTGCATATCTCTATAGTGATTCTCAAGAGTAGCGCAAATGCCGAGGAACTGCTCGTAAACCTCAGGCATAACCTCCTTGAGCTGTGCAATCTTCTGCGGTGTACGTACGCCGGCAACAACGTCCTCGCCCTGTGCGTTCATCAAGAACTCACCCATGAGCTTCTTCTCGCCGGTAGCAGGATCACGGGTAAATGCAACACCGGTACCGGACGTCTCGCCCATGTTACCGAATGCCATCATCTGTACGTTAACTGCGGTACCCCAAGAGTACGGAATGTCGTTGTCACGACGGTAAATGTTCGCACGAGGGTTGTCCCAAGAACGGAATACAGCCTTGATAGCCTCCATAAGCTGCTCCTTCGGGTCGGTCGGGAAATCGGAACCGATCTTAGCCTTGTACTCAGCCTTGAACTGCTCTGCAAGCTCCTTCAAATCCTCTGCAGTGAGGTCAACGTCCTGAGTAATACCCTTAGCCGCCTTCATCTCATCGATGAGCTCCTCAAAGTACTTCTTACCAACCTCCATAACTACGTCGGAGAACATCTGAATAAATCTACGATAGCAATCATATGCCCAACGAGGATTACCGGACTTCTTAGCAAGAACCTCAACAACCTCTTCATTGAGACCGAGATTCAAGATCGTGTCCATCATACCGGGCATAGATGCTCTAGCACCGGAACGAACGGAAACCAACAACGGGTTCTCCAAATCGCCGAACTTCTTCCCTGCAACTTCTTCAAGCTTAGTGATATACTCCATGATCTGGCCCTGGATCTCATCGTTGATCTGCTTGCCATCCTCATAATACTGAGTACAAGCTTCCGTAGAAATCGTAAAGCCCTGAGGAACCGGAAGACCGAGTCCGGTCATCTCTGCAAGGTTAGCTCCCTTACCACCAAGCAGGTTACGCATACTGGCATCGCCTTCTGTAAATGCATATACCCATTTTTTAGCCATACTACAATGACCTCCTATTATAATCTTACTGCCCGGCTGTTTCTTTGCGCGTCTGCGTACAAGACATTCAAAAATTTCCTGAAGCAACACAAAAAAACGCCTGTGGTCAGCCGCTGGTGCTATTTTAGCACACACACTCCAACAATACAAATGTTTTTTCATCAAATCTATGTTAAAAATAATCTGTACGACAAATCGAGCGACAAAAATGCTGCAACGACGTTGCTTGTCGCTGCAGCATTTGAATACTCGTTCATGTACTTGTCGCGCATTTTCCTATCTATTTGATAGTGCGGCCTCTTACCACTCGAACTTCTTCTCGAAGTAGCTCTTCAGGTCTTCGATCTTGATACGCTCCTGTGCCATCGTGTCACGGTCACGTACCGTTACACAACCGTCGGTCTCGGACTCGAAGTCATAGGTTACGCAGAACGGCGTACCGATCTCGTCCTGACGACGATAACGCTTACCGATGTTACCGCGGTCATCGTACTCGCAGTTGTAGTACTTGGAAAGCTCGGCGTAGATCTTCTCGCCACCCTCTGCAAGCTTCTTGGAAAGCGGAAGCACACCGATCTTAACAGGTGCAAGTGCGGGATGGAAATGCAATACGGTACGAACGTCGCCCTCTGCAATCTCCTCCTCGTCGTATGCTGCGCAAAGGAATGCAAGAACCACACGGTCTGCTCCGAGGGACGGCTCAACAACGTAAGGAGTGTATCTCCACTTCTTCTCGTCATCGTAGTACGTCATATCCTCCTTGGATACGTTCATGTGCTGCGTAAGGTCATAGTCTGTACGGTCTGCGATACCCCAAAGCTCGCCCCAGCCGAACGGGAACAAGAACTCGATATCGGTCGTTGCCTTAGAATAGAAGGACAGCTCTTCCGGATCGTGGTCACGTACACGCATCTCATCTTCCTTGATTCCGAGTGTCTGCAACCAATCGATACAGAACTGCTTCCAGTATGCGAACCATTCAAGGTCGGTATCCGGCTCACAGAAGAACTCGAGCTCCATCTGCTCAAACTCTCTCGTACGGAAGGTGAAGTTACCCGGCGTAATCTCGTTACGGAAGGACTTACCGATCTGGCCGATTCCGAACGGAATCTTCTTGCGGCTCGTTCTCTGAACATTCTTAAAGTTAACGAAGATACCCTGTGCGGTCTCCGGACGAAGGTATACGGTGTTCTTTGCGTCCTCGGTAACGCCCTGGAACGTCTTGAACATCAAGTTGAACTGACGAATGTCGGTGAAGTTGTGCTTTCCACAGGTAGGGCAGGGAACGTTATTGTCCTCGATGAACTTAGCCATCTGCTCCTGGCTCCAACCATCGATAGAGCTCTCCAGTACGATGCCGTTCTCTGCAGCGAAATCCTCAATGATCTTATCTGCACGGAAACGCTCGTGACACTCCTTACAATCCATAAGCGGATCGGAGAAGCTGCCGAGATGTCCGGAAGCTACCCAAGTCTGAGGGTTCATCAAAATCGCACAGTCCACACCTACGTTGTAGGGGTTCTGCTGGATGAACTTGCTCCACCAAGCCTTCTTTACATTATTCTTAAGCTCTACGCCAAGGTTACCGTAGTCCCATGTATTCGCCAGACCTCCGTAAATCTCGGAGCCCGGGTATACAAAGCCTCTTGCCTTCGCCAATGCCACGATCTTATCCATTGTCTTTTCCATGATATCCTCCTAGCCTCGTACCGCGACAGATGGCGCCTGCGTCGATACGATGTTCTTTTCTAAGCTGCCCTGCGCCGTCTGCGCAAAGCAAATGCTGTGCTTATCATATGCCGAGTTTTGCATTCTGTCAAATCTTTTTTTGAGATATGCGCAACTTCATGGCTCAAGCGTCTCTAAAAACGCCAAACTACGAAAGGTATGGCGATTATATTCTCTTCTCCACGCCTCCGTCAGCTCGAGAAGCTCGGCTCGAACCGCATCATTTACGGTAAAGGAATAGATCTTCTCCGGCGGTGTCGATGCGATGTAACGCAAGGTGTACCACGTTGACGGCTGAAGGTTAAAATACTCCGCAATCGGTACAAGCCCCTGCAGTTCTCGTTTTGCACGTCTCTGCGGGTCGAAATCCTCGCCGGCGCAGGCCTCACAAAGACAGCCACCCGCGCGAATCCGAAATACGAACGGCACGTCCTGCTTCTTGCAACGCACGCACTCCGTAACCTGCGGACCTTCGCCATTTAGGTAATACGCCTTCAGCTCGAAGATCAAGCGAGTCAGCTCCTTGCCGATATGCGCATTTGTCAGAGCCCGAAGTGACTGGTACAGAAGCGTTAGCATCGCTCGCTCGTCGTTTGCCTCCCGCGTCATATATTCCGCGAACTCACAGAAGAAAAAGCCGTAGTACGTAAGCTCCACATCGCCCCTAAGCTCCGGAAAATAATTCAGCACCTCGACCTGCGACACCGTGTACGAGCTACGCCCCTCGAAGAGCAGAAAGCGCGCGAACACAAAAGGCTGCGAGCTTCCGACCAGCGCGCTGTTCGGTCGTCTTGCACCCTTTGCAAATGCACTAATCTTCCCCCGCTCCTTCGTCAGGATGGTCAGTCTCCGGTCGTATTCCCCCACCGGAAGCACCGACAGCACGAGGCCCGTCACTGTGATTCTGTCCGTCAACTGTGTAGTCCCCTTCCAGCGTACAAGCCGCGTACTCGAGATAAGCCAGTACGCTACCCGTCTGCACAAACTTATTCCACTTTTCCTCGTCCATAAACCCTTCCCCCATGTTCGAAAATGATTCTCTGAAGTTATCTTTTCCTTACGAGAAAGAATTTATCCTGTAGAAAGCGGATTCCATATTTTACGATTATAGCGCCTTAAATCCGCCCGCGCATCGAGCAAAATGCTCCTCCATGCCGGCCGCTCCGCTCGTGCCTTGCACTACCACGTGCTCATCTCGTCCTCGTCGCGATAGCCGTAGTTTTTCAAGAGCAACTCGCTGTCACGCCAGTCCTTCTTCACCTTTACCCAAAGCTTCAGATTGACCTTGCAGCCGACCATCATTTCGATCTCTCTACGAGCCTCCTGGCCGATCTTCTTGAGCATCGCGCCCTGCTTTCCGATGATGATTCCCTTGTGAGAATCGCGCTCGCACACAATCGTAGCGTCGATGTCAATCAGCGTACCGCCCGGACGCTCCTTCATACGGTCGATCATTACGGCAATTCCGTGCGGAATCTCGTCCGAAAGATTGCGAAGTGCCTTTTCACGAATCATCTCAGCGGCGATCTGGCGCTCCGGCTGGTCCGTAATCGTGTCCTCATCGTAGTACATCGGACCCTCGGGAAGATACGAGAACAGCACCTCGGTCAAATGCTCCGTATTCTCGCCCTTCAACGCCGAAACCGGAATGATTTCCGCGAAATCGAGCACCTTACGATACGTGTCGATGAACTCGAGAATTTCTTCCTTCTTCACCTTGTCGATCTTGTTGATGACAAGAATTACGGGCACGTCACCCTGCTTCAGCTTCTCGATGATGTGCTGCTCGCCGGCACCGATGTAGTTCGTCGGCTCCACAAGCCACAGCACAACGTCCACCTCCGTCAGCGTACGCTCCGCAACCTCCACCATGTACTCACCGAGCTTGTTCTTCGCCTTGTGAATTCCGGGTGTGTCCAGGAAAATGATCTGTCCGCGCTCATCCGTATACACCGTCTGAATGCGATTTCTCGTCGTCTGCGGCTTATTCGACGTGATCGCGATCTTCTGTCCGATCAGTCGGTTCATCAAAGTGGATTTTCCTACGTTAGGTCGTCCGATAAGGGTTACAAAACCCGATTTGTATGTGTTCATGCATTTCCTCCGTTTCGGTTATCGCAAAGGCTTTACTTCCGCAAAGAGCTCTGCGTTCTTCTTCAGCATACTCTCTCCGCCAAATGCGCAGATGCAGTCCTGATCCAAAAAGGCACGAATGACCTTCGCCGCAGCTCTCAAGTCCTCCACCGTTGCACCGAGCACACCGTCGCGCTCCTTTTGCAGCTCCTCCATCGGGTATCCGATGAAGTAAAGATTCATCGCGCGATCGCCGCGCATCTTCGGCGTCAGCGGCGTGTCCATGCCACTGATCGTTCCGATAATATATTTCGTACGTTCTCTCTCGGTCAGCTCAAGCTTCTCCATGTATTCCGCCGCCTGCTCATACACCGCATTTGTCTTTTCCAGCTGCGGGTCGCGGTAGGAAACAAACCACGCATTGCCGTTCACCGGCGAGAAGTCGCACATACAGCCGTAAGCGCCGCCCTTTACTCGTACATTGTTCCACAGATAATCCAGCGCCAAAATCGTACGTGCCACGCGCATGCTGCCGTGGTACTTAAGTCCCGCCGCCTTGTAATTGCCGGCGCGAGCGAGATATTGCACCTGTCCTCCGTAGGTAAATGCCTCATTTTTCTTCGTCAGCGGATAGCCGCCGTCCCAAGGCGCCTTCTGCGCGGGAGAAATCGTGTAAGGTGACTCCTCCTGTGCGAAGCGGTCCATCGCCTCAATCAATTCCGGCAACGTCTCAGCCAGCTTCTCGTAGCCCGCCTCCTCGGCAGCGATTCCGACGAGCAGTCGCTCCTTGCGAAGCACGTAATGCAATACGCCCTGCAAATGCTCCACAACCTCGTCTTCATGTGCAGCAAAATCGCTCTGCAGATCCTTCAGGAAATCATAATACGTCAGTCTCTTTACACACTGAATAAAATAGTCCTGCGCATTGTAATAGGAAGCGCAACGGCACGCAGCGGACGAATGACCGCCACTTTCCATCGAGCTACGCATACGCGAGCAAGCCTCGAATACAATCTCGCGAATGCGCTTCTTGTCCGCCAGCTTCGAGGAGAACAGCATCTCGCGAACCAACGCCATAGCATTTGCCAGCTCGTCGTAACGAAGCTTCGTCATCACTGCCAGCTTGCCGGAAAATCGCTCGTAGTGCTCATAATTGCTGAACGTATCCGAAACGACCGAAAGTCCGCCCGTGTGCAGGAGGAATTCATCGCTCAGCTCGGAATAGGTGTGACCATCCGTATCGATGTAGCCGAGAACGTTGATGAGCAAGCCGAGGTACGGAAGCTCCTCAACCGGCAAATCCGTCACGTCAAAGAACATGCGCAGATAGGCAATTCCATTCGTAAAGCCCTCGTGCAGTACAACCGGCACTCCGGCAATCTCCCTCTCCACGTTGGAGAACTGCGTAACCTCTCTACGAATATCCGATATCTCAAGCATCGGCAGACAACCGATTACCTCTTCGGAATCCGGCGTCTCCTGGAAACGGCGAAGTGCATGCGTCTCCTCCACAAGTCGCTCCAGCTCTTCCGCAGACAAGCTTGCCTTGTAAGCGGCAAGTCGCTCACGCAGAGCCTCCTCCTTGCGCGTTGCAAGCCCCTGCACCGGTCGCACGGTTACGATCGTCTTGTGCGCATTTTCCAACAAATCCTCGCGAATCAAGCTCTCGAAGTAGCCCGTGCCGATTGCCGCACGCAGCTCGGTGTAGATGTCGTTGAGCGAGAAGTAGGAAAATGCGGCGTTGTCGTCATACAACCACGAAATCAGCATGTTCAAGCCATACAAAAGGCCCTTCGGATACGAGCCGAAGTCCGCCTCGCGATAGCGGAATTCCATCTGATTCAACGTAGCAAGCAGACTCGTCTCCTTAATTCCCTCGCGAACCAAGCGCTCAAGCTCTCCCTCGAGAATCTCCACAAAGCGATCCAGCTGCTCCGCCTCGGCACCCTTTGCCGATACCGACAGCATAGGCTGCAGGATGTCGTCAATGAACATACTGCTGATATCGCTGCCGATTCCCGCATCAATCAACGCCTGCTTTACGGGCGCACCCGGTGCGGAAAACAAAACCGCGTCCAGCACACACCACGCGATGCAACGCTTCACATCAAGCGATGATCCCATGACCGTATTGTAGGTCAGATACGTCTTATTGTCCGTCGTCTCATCCTCACCGACGGAATACTCGGACTCAAGTCTGCGAACACCCGTGGGCGCCTGCAGTGCAACCGTCGAATCCACCGGATGATTCTCGTAGTGGCTCAGATATTCCTCGTCCAGATACGTCAGCTGCTCCTCCATGTCCATGTCGCCGTACAGGTAAATGTAGCTGTTGGACGGATGGTAATAGCGGCTGTGAAAATCCAGATAGCCTTCATACGTCAGCTCCGGAATCTCCTCCGGATCACCGCCGGACTGCTGTCCGTAAGTCGTGTCGGGATACAGCGATTTCTGCACCTCCCACTCGACCGCCTCCTCAGCCGATGAAAATGCTCCCTTCATCTCGCTGTACACAACGCCGTTGATCGTCAGCTCGTCGTCAACCGACTCGAGCTCATAGTGCCAGCCCTCCTGACGGAAGATCTCTTTCTTCTTATAAATGTTCGGGTGCAGCACCGCGTCCAAATAAACGTCCATCAAATTGCGAAAATCCTTGTCGTTGCAGCTCGCAATCGGGTACACCGTCTTATCCGGATACGTCATCGCATTTAAAAATGTCTGCAAAGACCCCTTCTCCAATTCGATGAACGGGTCCTTCAAAGGATACTTTTCCGAGCCGCACAGCACCGTATGCTCTACGATATGTGCGACGCCGGTGCCGTCCGTGGGCGGCGTGCGAAAACCGATGCTAAACACCTTGTTGTTATCGTCATTTGACACAAGGCAAATGCGCGCGCCGGACTTCTTGTGGCGAAGCACCAAACCATAGCTCTGAATGTCGGGCAGGTCCTGTCCGTATAGGCGCTCGTATGCGCTGTGCTGTAATTCCCTAAGCTTTCTCATCCCATACCTCCGCGTGCCCCGACTGCTTCAGGGCGCCATTGAGTAGATTATACCATGCTTTTTCTGCTTTGTCATGGTCTGCGAGGCATTTTTCGCAAATTCCCGTTCGACACATTTCATTGACACTTTGTACGTTCTGTGCTACATTGAAAAGCACCGAGGGACATCTCGT
>JAZODS010000045.1:0-1972 GCA_045597165.1 Lachnospiraceae bacterium
TCTTTCGTCAGCTCATAGGCTTCGTAGATGTCCTTAAACTGATATTCTCCGTGCGCCTCATAGTACACCTTCTCGCTTCGCTCGTAGGACTCCGTCAACACAAAACGAATGCGCTCCTCGAGCAACTGCTTATATTCCGGACATTCCTTCACCGTACAATTCTCAAGCAAATAGTCGCGCAGCTCATTCTTGCGGTCGATCGGCGCACCTTCCTTCAGTTCGATTGCCTTGTAATCGCAAAGCGTCACATAGTCCTTTGCGTCAATGTCGGCCAGAGTGCCGTCCTTCGCCAACCCTTTGCCAAAATGCTCGGTATAGTCGTACCAGCCGTCGCTCTCGAACTGCTCCTTCTTCTCCTCGGACGTCATCTCATCGCCACCCGTCTTGCGGTTCGAGTATCTGTCGCCCAGCACCATCAAGAGCACGCCAAGCAGTGCAAAGCCGACTACAATGACAATCGGCAATAAACCATCCTTTGCGGACGTTGCAACATTTCCTTTGTGTTTCTTACTCACGCTTGTCTCCCGTTCTGCGACGAAACGCCGCATTCATTTGGCTACTATTATACTCGTAACGCCGAAAAGAATCAAGAGAAACGCTCTTATAATGCAACGATTATAAGAGCGTCTGTACTTACTATAGTTCTTTCGTTATTGTCCGGATATGACCTTGTTAATGCGGCTCACCGCTTCGTTGACCGATTTGTGGCTCAGCTTCGTGACATACAGCTTCTTTCCCTTGTAGGAATAGCAATACGCATTCGTTCCGGAGCCGGTCACCGCATACGTCTCTACCGTCCACCGTGACGGATTGTTGAGCTGCGCACGAACGAGCGACGTCAGCTGATTCATCGACAAGTCCGTCTGGAAGTTGCTGCGCACCTGATCCATAATGCTACCGAAGTTAAGCAGCGCCTCCGAGCTCGTCATCTTCGCAATGACTGCCTTAATCAGCTCCATCTGATTCTTGCCGCGCTGATTGTCGCCTGCGGCAAATGCTTTACGCTCTCTGGCGAACACTAAGGCTTGTGAACCATTCAGATGATTGTAGCCCTTGTTGAACTTCACGCCTCCGCTCGAAAACTCATACGCGGAATACACGTCCACTCCGCCAAGCAAGTCCACGAACTTCTTAACGCTTGTGAAATTCACTCGCATATAATAGTCAACCGGAATTCCATACAGATTCTCAAGCGCCTTCATGGAATATTTCACGCCGTAGATTCCCGCATGCGTCAGCTTGTCGTAGGAACCGCCGGTAATTCCGGGGATCGTCACGTAAGAATCGCGAGGGGTGTTCACTAAGAGAATCTTCTTCGTGGTCGGATTCACAACCATCAGGATATTCACGTCGCTTCGACTCTTCTTGTTGATTGCGCCATCCGTATCGATACCACTGCAATATACGACAAAATAGTCCTTCGTCACATCCGTCTTATCCGCACGCGGCGGCATCACAACCGGCACACGCGTCGGAGTCGGCGTCGGCGAATTCGTCGGTGTCGCAGTCGGTCCCTCAGGCGTCGGAGTCGTAGTTGCCTCGGGTGGCGTCGTCGGCTCGGGCGTTACCTCCACGGGAGGCTCCGTAACCGAAGGAATCGGTGTTGCCGTCAGAGTCAGCTTCGGAAGCTCCGCCTCAAAAGACAACGTCTCGAGCACTCTGCTACCGTCTGCAAAGCCCTCCTCGTATTCCTCCAGCATCACGAGGAACGATTCGTTCATGACGATGGTCTGCACATCACCGGAAAGCAATGCTTGCGCCAGCTCTGAATAGCTTTCGTAGACACGCAGCGAAAGCTCCACGCCATGCTGCACTTGAATGTACTGCACGACCGCAAGACTGTCGTCGTACTCCTGCGAATTCTGAATACCGTACACGTAGGAAAGCGTGTCCTTCACCGTTTGCGCGGCATCCTCCTCACGAACGATTACGAGCATATTGTCAATCAACACATGCTCCATATCCACGCCAC
>JAZODS010000046.1:0-13361 GCA_045597165.1 Lachnospiraceae bacterium
TCAGCGCCGCCTCAATCGGAATCGTACCGCTTCCGCAGAACGGGTCCACAAGCACTCTATCCTTATTCCACGGACTGAGCGAAATGAGCGCCGCCGCCAGCGTCTCACTAATCGGCGCCTTTCCGACCAGCTTTCGATAGCCTCTCTTATGGAGGGAATCGCCTGAGGTGTCAATTCCGATTGTAAACACGTCCTTCAGTGCGGATACGCGAATCGGATATGCCGCTCCCGTCTCCGGGAACCAGCTGATTCGGTAGCTTTGCTTCATGCGCTCTACAATCGCCTTTTTCATAATCGATTGAATGTCGGACGGGCTAAAGAGCTTGCTCTTAACCGAGGTCGCCTTCGTCACCCAGAACTTCGCATCCGCCGGAAGAATATCCTCCCACGGAAGCTCCTTCGTGCCCTGGAACAGCTCCTCAAACGTCTCCGCCTTGAACTCGCCCACCTTCCAAAGCACACGCTCTGCAGTGCGCAAAAAGATGTTCGCACGGCAAAATGCCTGCTCGTCTCCGGCGAACGTAATTCTACCGTCCTCCACCTTAACAATCTCGTATCCGAGATTCAAAATCTCTTGCTTTAATACAGCCTCCAGTCCAAAATGACAGGGGGCCATGAATTCATATCTTCCCATAGATTCCTCTCAGTCCGGAAAAGTCATTTTCCTACGACCTTCATTGTATAGCCAAAGCCCACAAACGTCAAGTAAAGCTTTTCATCCGACGGTACCCGCCGAACAAATTTACCGCATGATAGCCGCGCTCTGTCAGGTACACCGTAGCCTCATAGCTGTGCATGCCATTGTCGCAGTACAGATAGTACGTCCGTTTCTCCTCCGGTGTATATGCACCGCTTATCAAATCCTCGTAGGAAATGTGCTTTGCACCGGGCAGATGTCCTCTCGCGTAGTCTCCGGCATCTCGAAGATCCACGATGACTGCCGAGGGCATTCCGAGCAGTCTATTATATTGCCTAATGTCCATAGTCGGTACTCTCATCTCTGCCTCCAAACGAGTTCCTACTATATTGTATTCAGCCCTTCTAAATTTGTCCCATCATTTTCGTCAAATGCTCTGCTCCGAGGAACAAAAAAAGACTGTTACCACTGAGTAGTAACAGTCTTCATTCCGTGCATGAGAAGATTCGAACTCCCGACACCTTGGTCCGTAGCCAAGTGCTCTATCCAGCTGAGCTACATGCACACGTCTTAGCGACGTTGACTATTGTACAATTGTTTTGCACGAATGTCAAGACCTATTTTAAAAATTTTCGCAAAGGAAAAACCGAACCGACAACCGGCATGCTCGCAGCCTCCTCGAACCTTCCCACAAGGCATACTTACTCGCCTTGCGATTCAATCTTTCCGTCCTCCTTCAGCATATCGTACAGCTTCTGAGACGTTCCGAATTCCTTTAACAGCGCATGTACCTCAGACAGTGCTCGCTCCTTTACGCTCTTCGGCTGAAAGCACTTCGTCGCGCGAATCAAAAGGTTCTTCGGAGTATGCGACATATCAACGAACTCGAGCACCTGCGCCTTATAGCCGCACACCGTCAACAGATTCGCTCTGATTGCATCGGTCATAAGTGCCGACACACGCTCCTTTACGATTCCGTAGCGGGTTAAGATGGACAGCGACTCCGAGCGCACCTGCTGATTCAGTTCATGCTGACAACAAGGCACCGACAAAATCAGCTTTGCCTTCCAAGCAATCGCATTGAACAGCGCATAGTCCGTAGCCATATCGCATGCGTGTAGGCTCACCACCATATCCACCGGTTCATCGCTTTTGTACCCGTGAATATCGCCCATCTCGAAGTGCAAATGCTCGTAGCCGTATTTCTTCGCCGCCGCATTGCAGTTCTTAATCACCTCTTCTTTAAGGTCTAAACCCACAATCCGAACCTCGCGTTTCTTCAGCTTGGTGAAATAGTAATACAGAATGAACGTCAGATACGACTTACCGCAGCCGAAATCCAAAATTCGAATCGGCTTGTCCGTCGGCAGGCAATCCACCGCATCTTCCACAAATTCGACAAATCGGTTGATCTGGCGGAACTTGTCCTGCATGGAGGCAACTACCTTGCCCTCCTTCGTAAAGATTCCCATGTCCACGAGCGGCGGAACAACGGTCCCCTCTTCAATCAAATAGTTCTTTTTGCGGTTGTGGCCATTCCCATCCGACGCCTTACGTACGCCCTGCGCATTCGTCACGCCTTTTGCCGGTGTCACGCTCTGCGCCGCCTCGGTACGATGCTTTCCAATCTGGAGCTTTCCGCCCTTAGAAAGCTTAAATTCGATAGTACTACTATTGTAGAACACGTTACACTGACGATACATCTCACCAAAGAGAGACTCCATATCTCGCAGCATTTCCTCATAAGAAAGGTTCTTATGAAACACCTGCTTCTCGGTGTAAGCCTCGCGCTGGTAGCCCTGCTTCTTTTGCACATATACGATTCTTCGGTATTCGGTCTCGCCCTTCTTAACGGGGTTGCTTAGAATCGCCTTGCAGATAGGCTCCTGTACCTGTGTCAAATGCTCCTGTAGCACGTGTTCCTCCTATTTCTCCTGCATGTTGCAGTCTTATCAGCGAATCGCTTCAAATGCTTCACCGGCAATCTCAATCGTCTCTGCGATATCCGCATCCGACAATGCCGCATTGATAAAGTGATTATGATGATTTGTAAAGAAGACTCCTCTCTTCACACATTCCGCAATCCATCTTTGGTGCAGCATCAGCGACGGGTCATCCGCAATTCTCAAGTAGAACAGCGACGGCGCACCGGTTACGTGAAGGTCATAGCCGTATTTCTTTGCAACCTCAATCAATCCGTTCTTCAGCGCAGTACCCTTGTCCAGCAACAGCTGCGGACATCCGATTCGCTTCAGCTTTTCAATGCAAGCGATGCCGGCCGCAAACGGTACTGCAGACATCCAGTAGCTGCCCGTATAGGACATGCCCGAAATCGTATTCTTCAAAAATTCCTTGCCGCACAGCGCAGATACGTTATAACCGTTGGCCAATGCCTTACAAAAGCAAATCATATCGGCCTCAAACCCGAAATAATGATCGCTTCCCGCGATATCCAGACGGAAGCCCGCACGTACGTCGTCAATGATAAGCACCGCATCATTTTCCGTACACAGCGTTCTGACATGCTGCCAAAAGCCCTCTGCCGGAAGCACGTTATCCATAAAGTTGCCGTGCATATACGGCTGTCCGATGACCGCCGCAATCTCTCCCTTATACGTCTCAAACGCCTGCGCAATCGCGTCGAAATCGTTCCAATCGAGATAAATGTTGTTGCATACCTCCTCGGGAAGCACGCCTGCATAATCTATCTTCTGCGTCCACGGCGAAACTCCGTGGTAATAGCCCTTAAAGAAAATGATCTTCTTTTTGTGCGTATAAGCTCTCGCCGCCATAATCGCAAGCGTCGTCACATCGTTGCCGTTCTTCGCGAAAAATGCCCAATCCGCAATATGAACCGTGTCTACAAGGAGCTCCGCGAAATCGATCATCTTCGTGTTCGGAAGTGTCGTACAATCTCCAATCTCACGCTGACGACGAGCCGCCTCGTCTACATCGGGATCGTTGTAGCCCAAGATATTCGGGCCGTACGCACACATATAGTCAATATAGCGATTGCCATCCAAATCGTACAGATAAGTGCCCTCTGCGCGCTGAGAATACAACGGAAATGCCTCTACCGGAACGTAGCAGCCCTCTGCCGGTCCCTGATGTCCGTAGATTCCCGAGGGAATGACCTTCATCGCTCTCTCAAATGCTTCTCTGCTTTTTGTATAAGTATTGATCGAATGCATATCGGTTCCTCCCTTACGCCAAATACAGTGCCACGCGGTCCAAGATGCGGTTGACGTTATCGACCATCGATATCATTCCGCCGATTCGAACCTGTCCCAAGCCGACTGCTGCCACAGCATTTACCTGGCCGTCAAACAGCTGTCTTGCCAATCGCAAATCCGCGAATTCCATATAGGACATGCACGTCTGCGGTGCAGCATGCTCCGCACTTAGTACGTGTCCGTCCGCATGGATTGCCGCGGTAATCACATCCGCGATTCCGAGTTTTACGGTTCCGTCTACGATGTAGGAGGCGCTGCTCTTTCCGATCTCGTCATGATTGCCGATCTGCACAATCGCCTCGACTATCAAGTGGAACATCAGCTTCGTGCTGATTTCGAAAAATGCGGGATCCGCCATATCCTCCTCTGTCGGGCGCAGATACTTGCTCAGTCGATCGGTCAAAGGCATAAAACGCTTTAGCAAAAAGCCGAGCTTCGTATAGCCCTTCGTCGGAATCGGTGTCGCCGTTCCGTCGATCATGCCGTTAAACTTCTCCGGAGTTCCGAACGGGAGCATAATGTTGCACCGCGACGTTCCCGGCTCAATCGTGCATACTCCGTTGTTAAAATGCAAGGTTGCCGCGGGACCACCCCCACGGACTGCAAAGCCTACAGACACCTTGTCCTTTTCAATCAGCTTTCTCGCTTCCTCATCGTACTCACACAGATACGGGATTGTTCCCAGCACGGCAAACATATTGATGTAAGCCATCGTCATCGAATCCATCTCGGTTTCCTCCTCTTCCGTTCTCGCGGGTAGTATCAGCCCTGTCCGTTCTACAGGCACTCTTGCATCTATATCCAGTCTACTGTATCTATGCCATAAAATCAAGCATAACCGCCGCTGCCACTGCCTCCACTACGGGCACTGCACGCGGTACAATGCACGGGTCATGACGGCCTTCAATCACAAGCGTTTCTTCGGTCATCGTGCTTATTCGTACACTCTTTTGCTCCTTCGCGATAGAAGGAGTCGGCTTAATCGCCACACGGAATACAATCGGCATTCCCGAGGTGATGCCGCCCAATATGCCACCGTGGTTGTTCGTCTCCGTAGTTACTTTTCCTTCGCTAACGCAGAACGAATCGTTGTTCTCGGAGCCTCTGAGTCCCGCCGCTGCAAAACCATTACCGAACTCGACGCCCTTCACTGCCGGAATTCCGAATAACATCGCCGCCAGACGATTTTCCACTCCGTCGAACATCGGCTCACCGAGTCCCGCCGGAACGCCCGTCACAACACACTCTATCACGCCGCCTACGGAATCGCCGTCTGCTCGTGCAGCCTCAATCTCATCTCGCATCGCTGCTGCCACTGCGCAATCATAGGCCGGGAATTCACCTGCCGTAAATTCGCGCATCGGCTCATTGCCACTAGCATTTGCCTTAGGCGCCGTTATGTTGCCAATCTGTACGCTATGCGCGCGCACCTCGATTCCTCTGGCAGAAAGGAGCTGCTTGCAAATGCCTCCCGCCACGCAAAGCGGTGCCGTCAACCTTCCGGAAAAATGACCACCGCCGGCCACGTCCTGCGCTCCTCCGTACTTCACCTGAGCCGCAAAGTCCGCATGGGAAGGTCTCGGTACATCCTTTAGATTGTCATAATCCTTTGAACGCGCATTCGTATTGCGAATCACTGCCGCAAAAGGCGCTCCGCACGTGTGTCCGTCAACCAACCCCGAAAGCACCTCCGGAGAGTCAGCCTCCCTGCGTTTTGTCGAGTACGCATCATTTCCCGGCGCACGGCGATTCAAAAATGCCTGCAACGCCTCCAAATCGACTTTCTCACCGACCGGCAAGCCGTCCACGACCACTCCGATACCGTCCGAATGTGACTGGCCGAAAATTGATATCTTAATCTTGTTTCCTATCATCGATGCCATAGTTTTCTCCCTTGCTGTTATCGTGCAATTCTGCGCTGCGAAGGATCCCACACAACTTCGGTCGTGCAGTATCTCAAACCGCTTCTATGCTTTGCAACATCTCAATCCACCTCTATGCTTTGCAGCACCTCAAAGAAATTCGGATACGACTTCTTCACCGCGCCCGCGTCCGTAATGGTAACCTCACCGTCCGTCACCTGTGCCGCGATTGCCGCCGCCATCGCGATTCGATGATCGTTGAACGAATCTACCACTCCACCATGAAGTGCCTTTACTCCGCGAATGCAAAGTACAGCCTCACCATGATTATCTTCAATGCTTACCTTGGCTCCCAGCGCATTTAACACACTCTGTATTGCAAGCAAACGGTCACATTCCTTAAGTCGCAGTCGATTCACAGACGTAAAGACGGTCGTGCCTTCCGAAACCGCTGCTGCCACAGACAGAATCGGCGCCAGATCCGGAGTATCTCTCAAATCGAGCACACGACACAATTCCTCCGACGTAGCTTTGCCCAAAACCTCCGACAAAGCCACCTTCCCGGGCTTCTTCAGACCGGCCAGCAGTTCTACGATTCGACGGTCTCCCTGCACGGAATCCTCGCAAACTCCTTCGCAAACAATTTCCTCACCGGTCAAATCCGCAAGCGTCAGCCAGTATGCCGCATTGGACCAATCACCCTCGACCTCCAGCTCGCCTTCGGCATCCAAACGGTACGTCTGTCCTCCCGGCACCTCGTATCCGTTCTCCGTCTCCACCACGACAATGCCGGCCTTCCGCAGCGTAGCCACGGTAAGGTCTACATAAGGCTTTGACTCGAGTACACCTTCTATCTCTATTCTGTTATCACCGTCCAAAAGCGGAAGTGCGAACAGCAATCCGCTTACAAACTGCGACGACACATTGCCCGGCAGGGAATATACGCCCGCCTGCAGACGTCCGTTTACCTCGAACGGATTCGTGCCCTCGGGGGACAACTTCATTCCATGCGCGGTCAACTGTTCGTACAAGCCCGTCAACGGTCTCTGCGCGAGGCGTCCCTTCAACAAAAAACTGCCCTCACACCCAAGGGCTCCCGCCACAGGAAGCAGAAAACGAAATGTCGACCCGCTCTCTCCGCACTCAAACACTCTTTCTCCCGATGCAAATGCGGCAAGACAACGCTTCGTCGCCACAACATCCTCGGAAAAGTCCGGACACGTTGCAGCATTTTTCGATAACGACGCCGCAATGAGCATGCGATGTGCAACCGACTTAGAAGGAAGCTTCGGTACGATGCCTCGATGCAACGTCTTCTTCACCGTCACCACCTCGGAAAGTCCGAGTTCCAATATTTCTTTCAGCATATCTACCGGGATGCGTCTTGCCTCACTTCGACCGCGTCCCACAGGAACAATCAGCGAAATGCGATCGCCGCTTCTCTTCTTGTCATTCGTCATCACCTGATACAACTCGTCAGCGCCATAGCTCGTACCGGTCGGCAAATGGTACTTATGGTTCAAGGCAATCACCTTATCCACGCACCATCTCTCGCACCAGCCCATCTTCCAAGCCGCACGTGCCACGATAACCATACCCGCCGCAATTGCACTGCCATGCGAGATCTGATAACCGCTTACAGCCTCAATGCCGTGTCCGATTGTATGTCCGAGATTCAGAAGCTGGCGCACTCCGACGTCAAACTCATCCTGCGCAACGATATCGCGCTTCATCTCCACGCAGGTCGCCACAATCTGCTCCATGTTCTCGCGAATCGGCTGCTCCAAGTCTTCAAGCAGCTGCTCATTTGCAATCATACCGTATTTGATAATCTCACCACAGCCGTCACAGAAAATCTCCTCCGGCAATGTATCAAACGTACTAATATCACAAAGCACCAAATGCGGCTGATAAAATGCTCCCACGAGATTCTTCCCCTGCGGAAGGTCAATCGCCGTCTTACCCCCGACGGAAGAATCCACCGCCGCAAGCACCGTAGTCGGAAGCTGAACAAATGCGACCCCACGCAAATACGCCGATGCCGCAAAGCCCGTCAAATCACCGACCACTCCGCCTCCAAGTGCCACAAGCACGTCCGAGCGCGTCAGTCGATTCTCAGCCAAATACTCTAGCAATGCCACGAAGTTCGAAGCGCATTTGGATGACTCTCCGTGCGGAATCACAAATCGAAGCACCTCATAGCCGGCACCCTCAAGACTTGCCTCCACTTTGTCCGCATACAAAGCCGCAACGATATCGTCCGTGACAATGCACGCCTTTTTACCGCCGACTCGCTCGCGTATATAGGCTCCGGCCTCTGAAAGAAGTCCGGGAGCAATGATGACATCGTAATCTCTCGACGCCGTAACGCTGACTACCTTCATCGTCCGTCAACCTCCTCCTTGCGACGCTTACCATCGAGCAAAAGCTGCCTCAAATCGTCCGCATCCTCTCGCAGCAAAGCGTCCTCGTATTCCGCAAGCGATGCCATCAAATATCGCAGCTCCTTAAGCAAATGCTCCTTATTCTCCAAAAACAATTCCGTCCACATATCCTCTGCCAGCCAAGCCACACGAGTCAAGTCTCTGTAGCTACCGGCGGAAAAACCCTTATGCTTCTTCGCAGTAGGGCTCTTAATATATGCATTTGACACAAGATGCGCCATCTGCGAGGTGAACGCGATCATCTCGTCGTGCTTCTCTGACGTAGTCACCGTCAAATGTGCAAAATGCGCCGGCGCAAGCAGCGTCTTAATCGTGTCCAACAATCTGATATCGTCATAGCTCTCGGGAACCAAAATCATTGAGGTTCCGTCGAACAAATCACTCGTGCTGTATTTGAAACCGGAATAATGGCGTCCTGCCATCGGATGTCCGCCGACGAACGTAAAACCGTATTCCTTTGCAATGGCAAAGCCACGCTCGCACACCTGCTTCTTCGTTCCGCAACAGTCGATTACGATAGTCTCATGCGCAATATATCTCGCATGCTCCTCGAGGTATTGAATCGCAGCCTTCGGGTACAATGCTACGAGCAAAAGATCGCATTCCGCCATGCGCTCCGGTGTCAGCTCCGCATCCATCTCATCAGACAGCAAAGCCAGATCCGTCACCGTTCTACTCTTGTCGAATCCATAGACCTTCCACTGTCCGGACTCTCGATACGCCTTCAAAAACGAGCCGCCAATCAAGCCAAGTCCGACAATTCCGACCGTTCTTTTAGAACCTCCGTCACACATCCTTGCCACCTCCGAAAAACATCTATCATCCTAACGAAGCGCCCCATTCTAAAGAAACGCCTCCATCCTAACGAAGTGCCTCGCGAACCTTATTCACGCGAGAAACCACATTTGCAAACTGCTCCGGTGTCAACGACTGCGCACCATCGCACAAAGCTTTCTTAGGATTGTTATGAACCTCGATAATCAAACCATCCGTGCCTGCCGCCGTCGCTGCCAACGCCATCGGCTCAACCATTCGTGCGATTCCGGTTGCATGACTCGGATCCACGATAATCGGCAAATGCGACAACTCGCGAAGTGCCGGAATTGCAGACAAATCCAGCGTATTTCTCGTGTAGGTCTCGTACGTACGAATACCTCGCTCGCAAAGAATCACATTTTCATTGCCGCCCGCCATAATGTACTCTGCACTCATCAGGAATTCCTTCAGCGTATTGGCAAGTCCGCGCTTTAAAAGAATCGGCTTTTGAATCTTGCCGAGCTCCTTCAACAGCTCGAAATTCTGCATGTTGCGGGCGCCGACCTGGATAACATCCACTTCCTCAAACAAAGGCAAATGATGTGCACTCATAATCTCCGTTACAATCGGAAGACCGGTCTCCTTCTTCGCCTCAAGCAAAAGCTCAATTCCTTCCGCACGCATTCCCTGGAAGTCATAAGGCGAGGTACGCGGCTTAAATGCACCTCCGCGGAGCATCGTAGCTCCCGCAGCCTTTACCTTCTGCGCCACCTCGAGAATCTGCTCCTCGGACTCTACGGAACAAGGACCGGCAATCAGTGTCATGTTGCCGCCTCCGACATAAGTATTCCCTACCTGAATCACTGTGTTCTCGGGGTGGAACTTGCGGTTTGCCTTCTTAAACGGCTCACTGATTCGCTTGACCGAATCGACCATGTCTAACGATGCAATCAATTCATCGTCGATACGAGTCGTGTCACCAATCAATCCGAGTACGGTCTGGTATTCACCGACAGACACATTCACACGAATGCCCTGCTCCTCGAACCATGCAATCAGCTTATTTCTCTGTTGTTCCGTTACGCCATGCTTTAATACGGTAATCATATTTCTTTCTCCTTATGATTTGTCTAGACTCTTGCCCGCCCATGCTTTGACCGGCCATCCTATTCACTCGCTAGAGTTATATTCGTGTGTCGAGGCTTCCTACATTGCTCGACCAAACGGCAGGCTTCCTGCCTCTTCTGTCTACCTCACTGTCCTACTGAGCATTTTCCGTGTAGCTACCGAGATATTCGAATTCCTCGCACTCCGTCTGCAGACATTCGAGCAATTCGTAGAAAGAATCCTCATATACCGACGTTTCGAAGTCGAAATAGAACTGGAACTCGAAATCTTGATTGTGTCTCGGACGGCTCTCAAGCTTCGTCAGGTTGCAATCGTAATCGTTCAATAGCTTCAAAATGCGATAGAGGCTTCCCTTTCGATGCGCCAATACCGCCATTACGCTGGTACGATTCGCTCCCGGGTAAATTTCCGGCTTCTTAGCGATGCAGATGAATCGTGTATAGTTGTCGTTGCGATCCTGTACATTTTCTTCTGCTATTACAAGCTCGTACTCCGTAGCACATTCGGACGATGCAAGCGCAGCTACCGTACGCGATTCGGACTCAGCAACCATCTTCGCAGCCGTCGCCGTATTTTCCACTACATGCACCTCTACAAGCGGCATCGTCTTCAAATACTCCGCACATTGTGCAATTGCCTGCTCATGCGAATAAATGTCCGTAATCTCGCCCTTTTTCACTCCGGGCTTTACAAGCAAGCTGTGGTTGATCTTCAATCTCAAGCTCTTTACAATGTAGAAACGATGCTGCATCATCAAATCGTAAATACGGTTCACCGAACCGGCCGTACTATTCTCAATCGGAAGAATGCCGTAATTGCAAAGTCCCTTCTCAATTGCCTGGAACACCGCATCGAATGTCTTTACATACAACAAATCCGGATACTCGAACATCTTATTCGCCGCCTGCATCGAATACGCACCGGGAATGCCCTGGCACGCAACCGTTCCGTACTTGGGAAATGTCTTATCCGTCTCCATAAGTGCCGTCTTTACCAACTCGCGAAGTCCGATCTCACCGACCTCTCTCCATTCGCTGCGCATCGCACTTTCCAGCTCTCTTCTCTCCTCGTAGAGCTTACGAATCTGCTCCTCAATCGTCTTTTTTTGCTGTGCAAGATCCTTTGCCACGTTCATAGTCTCACTCATTGTTCTACCCTTTCTTTTTGATATTTGTCTCTTGCCTACCGCTCAGCAAACACCGACGTCATATAGAACAAAAACGCCGGTATTTGCTATGCAAACACCGGCGCGAAAACTTCTAAAACTTAGCTTCGAGGAGATGTTTTGTCACAGCAAAAAGAGCCAGCGCTAAAGTAAAAGCCCTGGAAGCTAAAAAAGTAAAAGTAATTGGAACTGTTTACTCTCGTTGCCATAACATATCTCCTTAATTTTTTATCATTGTACTCTCGCATATTGCATTTGTCAACCCTAAAAAATAAAAATGCACCTTTGCCGAATAAACTCTGCGCACCTCCAGAGCCGGTAAATCAGCGTTCCAAGCGAGTGTCCGGAATCCATTATTATTTCATCGAAAATCGTGTCTACAAGTCACGAATCGCATCGGAAATGCTTTGGTCGGTAGCTTCCTTTCCGTAACGATCGATTTCCGCTTTGTTCTTTTCACCGTGTGTCAAACACCCTGCGCCGCCGATACAGCCTTGAACGCACGCCATTCCTTCGATAAAGTTCGTGTTGCTCTTTCCCTTAGAAGCAAGCAATAATGCCGTACGGCAGCTCTCAATACCCTCACATGCGACAATCGAGTAATCATCCGAATTGTGTCCGTGTTCGCGAAGTCCTTGAACAATCGCATCACTGAGACCGCCACTGCGCGCAAAGATACGACCGAAATACGAAGCCTCATCAAGCGTATCCTCTTCCAACTCCGTAATGGGTATCTCCTTGCTATCAATCAAAGCCTGAAGCTCTTCAAACGTCAGCACCGCATCGACATACGGGCTCACCTCTTCCTTTAATATCTCCATCTTCTTAGCAGTGCAAGGCCCGATAAAGACAACCTTTGCCGTCTCATCGTGTTCCTTAATATACTTTGAAATTGTCGCCATCGGAGACAGATTGTGCGAAATGTGCTGCACCATCTGCGGAAACTGCTTATGAATAAAATCCACAAACGCAGGACAGCACGAGCTCGTAAGAAAGCCCTTCTCTACCAATTCTCTCGCCTCTGCATCTGCTACCATATCGGCACCGAGTGCAGCCTCCGTAACGCGATAAAAGCCCAATTGCTTCATCGCAGCAATGACTTGACCGTTCTTAGCATATTTGAACTGGGTAGAGATACTGGGGGCCACAACTGCATATACGTTGTATCTCGAATTCCCCTCACTCTCCTTAATCATACGCACTACATCGAGAATAAACGACTTGTCCGTAATCGCGCCAAATGGACACTGATACACGCACGCACCGCAGCTAATGCACTTTTCATAATCAATCTTCGCAGCCTTATCTTCGCCCTCGGAAATCGCCTTGACCTTGCAAGCATTTTCACAAGGACGCTTCAAATCGATAATCGCACCAAAGGAACATACCTGAGCGCATCGTCCACAGTTGATGCATAAATCCTTATCGATGATTGCCTTCTGATGTCTATCAAAATAAATTGCATCCTTCGGACACACCTCGCTACATCGATGTGCCAAACAACCTCGACAGGTAGGGGTAACAACATACCCTCCGGCAGGACACTCATCACACGCGATATCGATGACCTGAATCATCTGTCCATCATCTCGCGTCGCTCCCATCGCGATCTTCACACGCTCGGCAAGAATCGCTCTTTCTTTGTAAATGCAACAACGCATCGTTGCAACCTTACCCGGACTAACCTCCTTCGGAATGTCAGATATGCTCTTAAAAAGATTGCCCTCCCATTCATGTCTGGCAACCTCACGCAGTACTTTATATTTTAAATATTGAACTTTTGTATCAAACTTACCCGTCTTCATACTACATCCGTCCTTTCTATCAAAACCATTGCATTTGAGCCACATTGCAAATGCGCAAATGAACGAAACAGATTAGAAAATTACGCAACATATAATAATGAATCCTGTTCTTTAACTATATCATGTGCCCATACCTTATGCAAGCGATATCGAGCTTTTTCAGTATTTTACAGCCAATATTGACACATATCCTTAAAAGCGTCAACCGTTTCTCGCATGGCTCGAAACGCTTCGAATTCCTATTAGTCGCCGGCAACAAAATAGGGAGCATACTTGGGCGACCGGAGATCGATATGACGCTTGCACACAAGCGTCAACCGTTTCTCGCATG
>JAZODS010000047.1:0-34667 GCA_045597165.1 Lachnospiraceae bacterium
GACTCTTGGTGGCGGTAGCTCCATGACGTTTGCTTCCCTCGATGCATCCTTCACCTCTGAGAACGTTAAGTCTCTTATGGAGTCCATTCGTGTAGCATTTGTTGATGCAGACAACACGATTATCGGTTACGCTAAGCTCGACATGTCTACGGCTTCCGTAGTTGGTAGCGAGGTTACCGCAAAGCTTTTCCTGTATAATTTCGCAATCGCTGACGGAAAGATTACTACGATGATCGTTGCAGACGGTGCTACTGAAGCAACTGAGACGAAGGTAGACAATGGCGTTCTTTGTGAGCTTACGAAGAACACCGCTCAGAAGCTTACCGCAGTTGTATACTTGGATGGTGAGACCGTAACGAACGCGGACGTAGCAAATGCTCAGATGTCCATGACCGGTACGATGAACCTCCAGTTCGCAAGCGATGCTGATCTTACTCCTATGCAGAATGCAACGCTGAATCCCGACCTTGGCGATGACAGCGCAACCCCGACTGTAGCTCCTACCGAGGCTGTAACAGAGGGCAACTAGGAATAGTTAAGGATCTATTTGCGTATAGCAATACAAGTATTGTATTCTCACCCGGGGATCCCGGGTGAGAATACTTGTTGAAAGGAAATGAAAAGTGAGATTGACAGATAAGCAGAAAAAGAAGATGAATACCGCGATGTGGTGTCTGCTGGTGGTTCTTTTGTTACTGCCGCTGCTTGTTGTTGCGACCTATACTTGGTTTTCTATCAGCGGAGCGCCGAGAGTAAATGAAATGGGTTTGTCCGTCGACTGTGGAACCGGCTTGGAGTTGGCGTTCACTCCGGACAGTGACGAATGGACACAACATTTGAACTTTGAAGATTACGTAGAGGACGAGGGTGTCTTACGACCGGTAACCTGGTCGGAAAAGGAGCAGTGCTTCTTCGCAGCGGAGATTGGCGATGACGGTAGAATCATCGGAATCAACCGGCCGATTAAGGACATTGCGGGCACCGGTCCGAGCGTGAGCAACGGGTATTATCTCAAATATACGTTTTACGCAAGAACCGATGAGAATGTGGAGGTATCGTTAACCCCGGCTGCAGTAGGAAATGACGGAGTCTGGGGTGCGGGTACCTACGTAATGGGAACTCCTTTGTGGAATGCGCGTGAGGTTAGTCACGACAATGGCGGAAAAGGTGCGGAATATGCCGTAAGAGTCGGCTTCCGCGTTGTGAAGTACGATGCCAACACGAAGGTACAGAAAAACGAAGAGCCGTTTTTCATCTATGAGCCGAACAGCGACGGACACGTCCGTGCGGAGAACGGTGTGATTGAGACTGCCAGCATCGACGGAACGGAATCCTTGGTTCCGATTGAGCGCATTTTGCGACAGACGTCGTCGACTTGGCGAGAGAGCAATCCGGTACAGAACGGAGTGCTTGTGCATGACCTTGGCGAATTCATAGACGAGCCGGCCTTGTTCAGGCTGATGAGCCACGAATTTGCAAAGATTGATGTGTATGTATGGTTGGAGGGACAGGACATTGACTGTTCCAATGAGATCGGTGACGAGGCAAGACTGAGCGTGAACATTCAGTTCCACGCAGATGCCGACAACAGCTCCGGACTTGAGGAGATCAAGTAATAACCGGTGAACATCGCACGGGAGACACGGCGATGGGCGCGAGGGAGCGGACATAAATATCGAACACTATACAGACGTTTGTATTGAACATAGAACATATCCTAGAGAATACACACGAGGAGGTATTAGAGAGATGGGAAAGAAGAAGGAAGCCGAGAAGAATCTGGTGTTGCCGGATTACGAAGGCGAAGAAGTGGAAGTGAAAAAGGAGAACAAAGTTGTCAGTATCATTATTAACGTGATATTGGTAGCGGCAATCGTGCTCGCTGCTATGGCAACGTACGTGTCGTTCGTTTCGACCTCCGGCAACGGCGTACCGAGCATTTTCGGTCTTCGTCCGTTCTCCATTCAGACGGATTCCATGTACCCGACATTGAAGCCGGGCGATTTGATCATTGACCGTGCGGTAAAGGATGTTTCGACACTTGAGAAGGGCGACATTATTACGTACTGGACGGTAATCAACGGAGAGCGAGTACTCAATACCCATAAGATTGACGCAATCTTTGACGGTGGCGGACACTTGATCTTCGCAACAAAGGGTGATAACAGTAGCTTTGCCGATGAGATGACCGTACACGAATCCGAAATCGTCGGAAAGTACTGGTTCCGTATTGCGGGCGTAGGTAAGGTATTTGACTATTTGCAGACGAGCACCGGCTTTTTGCTTGTTGTCGTGTTGCCGGTATTCCTGTTCTTCTTGTATCATTTGGTGCAGTTCTTCCGTGCACTCTTCGAGTACCAGAATGTGAAGAACCGTATCAAGTACGAGCAGGAGCGCGGACGCAACGAGGATATCTTGGAGCAGGAGCGCAAGAAGCTCGAGCAGAACAAGACGGTAGACCGTGCGGCACTCGAAGAAGAGCTGCGTGAAAAGCTTCGTCAGGAGCTTCTCGCCGACATGGCGAAGCAGCAGGCAGCCGCAGAGGCAGTTGCAGAGAAGGCCGAAGAGGTTGTGGCAAATGCAGAGGCTGTGGCAGAGCAGACCGCAGAGACCGTAGAGGAAAATGCTGAGGCAATCGCAGAGCAAGCAGCGGATGCCGCAGAGGTGGCAGCAGCCGCAGAAGATGTGACAGAGGCGTAGTGACAACGAATGAGTTGCCGATAGGTCCGAAAGCATTTAATCGATGCTACGAGAAGACCGGCGGCACAGACTAATACTTAGGAGCAGCTAGAGGTTATGGATCAGTTTTTAAGATACTTTCATAAGGATTTCAAGGTTGTCTTTGAGGCACTGAAGAATGCAATCTTTGCTACGATTGATTTTCTTCTGTACCTTGTGGATTTTCCGAGAAGAATTGAGCTGCTGAAGGCATTTGACGAGGACTTCAAGACAGCGGATTGGGTTCTCTTGATTATCACGTATATTGTACTGGGTGCAATTATCATCCTGTTGTTTGTACTATTCGTGAAGCTTTTGCGAAAGCTTGTGCGATTCCTCTTCATCGGAAAGAAGCACGAGGTGCTCGTGAAGCAGGTTAAGAATTTGCAGAGAGATTTGATTCGTGCGAATTACGAAAAGGATAAGCTACTCGCTATGAAGGTGGCAGAGCTCGGACTTTCTCCGGAGCAGGTTGACATGAACGATGTGGTCGGCGCGCTGTATCAGGAGACGGAAGCAGATGAGGCGGATGATGAGGCTGCGGCAGCATTTGAAAATCCGAACCGCAACACCTTCGCTTCACCGTGTGTGAGTCCGGCGGATAGCCGATTCTTCCGACTGACCTCGGTAGATAACTACTATAAGACAGAATATCAGAAGCCGACGTATGAGACGGACATTACGCTCGAGGAGTTTTGCGAGCGTTTCCGCAAGTATTCGGCATCGCAGCTTCATTTGTACTACGATATCTCGATGATGCGTTATTTCATCGCGGCACTCGGTGCGGCACGAATCGTCATCCTGCAGGGTATTTCCGGTACGGGTAAGACATCGCTTCCGTACGCGTTCGGTAAGTTCGTACAGAAGGACACGACCGTGGTATCGGTACAGCCGTCCTGGCGTGAGAGAACCGAGCTTTACGGCTATTTCAACGAGTTTACGAAGAAATATACCGAGACGGATTTCCTTCGCTCCATCTACGAGGCGAATTATTTCCGCGATCCGCACATCGTCATCCTCGACGAGATGAACATCGCGCGAGTAGAGTACTACTTTGCGGAGATGTTGTCCATCCTCGAGATGCCGCGTGAGGAAGAGTGGAAGATTGATATTGTAACGGCGACTTGGGACAATGACCCGTGTCTTATCGAAGAGGGCAAGGTTCAGATTACCAACAACGTGTGGTTCGTCGGCACCATCAACAACGACGACTCGACCTTCGCCGTTGCGGATAAGGTTTACGACCGTGCGATTCCGATTGACTTGGATAGCCGTGCGGATGCATTTGAATGCGATTTAACGGATCCGATCTATGTATCGACCGATACGCTAAATGCTCTGTTTGCCAAGGCAAAGCAGGAGCATCCGATTTCCGAAGAGGTTTTGGCTAAGCTTGAGGAGATGAATCGCTACTTGATTAAGAACTTCCAGCTGGCATTCGGTAACCGAATTATGAAGCAGCTGAGAGACTATGTACCTTGCTATATCGCTTGTGGCGGCACGGAGATGGAGGCAGTCGACTTCATCGTTGCGAAGAAGGTGCTTCGTAAGTTTGAGTCCTTGAGCCTTGGATTTATGAAGGAAGAGCTGTCGCAGTTGCTTGTGTATATGGACAAGCTGTTTGGCAAGGACGTTATGAAGATTTGCAAGCAGTATGTTGAGCATTTGAAGAAGATGAGTTAACGCAGAGGCTGACAAGGTGGCTGTATAAGACGAAGGAACGCAGGCCGACAAGCCGCTGCGAAAGACGAAGGAACGCAGAGGCCAAGCCGCTGCGGTGAAGGGGAAGAAACATGGCAGATTCCGTTCAGAACAACGTGAACGATAACGTAAATGACAACTTAATCGATCCGATTTACGAAAAGTTCTCGCGAAGCGTTCGCCGAGCGCTTGCCAGTACGGACTTCTATGAGTTCTTTATGGATACAATCCAAAGGGCCCGCAACGAGTTTCAGTTTTCGAATCGTAAGATGGAGAAGCTGGTTGACCTCGCGTGGGTAGATGCCATCGAGGACACCTTGGATGCCTTTCAAAATATCGTATCCAATCCGCGAAACATCATTCGTGAAGAAGAGATCATTGTTAATGTGGCAAATGCGAGGAAGGGCGGACCGGATGTAGTTCGTCATTTGGCGCAGCACGGCGCAATGGTAGAGGATTTTAACGAAGAGACCGGCGAGGTAAGACCGTCGAGGTTGATGCAGAAGATCCGCGACGACTCGGAGGATTTGTACGAGAACCGTCTCGCATTTACGGTACTGGAGCGCGCCGCGCATTTTGTTAGCATACGACACAACGCATTGCTCGACGCGATGGGCGAGGAGTTCGGTGCAAAGCTGAAGGTCACCTCGAATCTCGAGAGCGTGAAGGAGCTTGTACACGTAGATATGTTCGTACATATCAAGGATCGCGACGATGCGATGGAGACGGACGAGAAGAACAGCGAGGTGTTCGCGCGAATTGCGAGAATCGACCGATTGCTGATGTCCTTTATGAATACGCAGTTTGCGGTTCAGATGCGAGCCCTCAACCGAGTGAAGGGCAATATTACGAAGACGAATGTCTTAAAGCGAAACCCGGATTACCGTAAGGTAGTTGCTCTGTGGGAGTTCCTCAGAAAGTACGACGAGGTCGGTTACTTTATCAAGGTGACCGAGCAGAACCCGGTTGTAAATGAGCGCTTGGAGCAGGACATTTACCATACGATTATGTTCCAGTATCTCATGCTGAAGAGCTACTTGGAAAATGCGGAGGACCGCGAGATTCCCGAGGCGTTGAAGACGCGTCGACGTAAGCTGAAGCCGAAGGTAATCAAGCAGATTATCGAGGAGCTGACAGAGGATTATGACCTTCCGGACATCGAGGTTCGTAAGGTGCTCATAGAGGAGCTTACGAAGGAGCAGCTGATGCTCGAGGAGGAGGCTGAGCGCCGTAGACTTGTGGAGGAGCAGGAGGCTCGCCGCAGGGAAGAGGAGGAGCGCCTTCGTCTGGAGGAGGAGGCACGCTTACAGGCGGAGCAGGAAGAAGAGGCACGGCTTCTTGCCGAGCGTAAGGCAATCGAGGAGCAAGAACGCATCCTGCAGCTGGAGCGTGAGATTGAGGAACGTAGAAGGGCGGCACTGTTCCGCCGAGAGATTGAATGGTTCCATGCGCACAAGCTGGAGTGGATGGAGCTTCGAAGCGAGCGCGAGGAGTTCTGGAATAGCTTGAGCCCCGTAGAGGATTTTGCGGATGCGGCATTGCAGCTTGAGCTTGAGGAACAGCGCAAGTGGGAAGAGGAAGAGCGTATCCGTATCCGTCGAGAGGAAGAGGAGGCAAGACGCATTCGACTTGCCGAGGAGGCCGAGAAAGAGCGTATTCGCACCGAGCAGGCGGAAAAGGAACGTATCCGGAGAGAACAAGAGGAAGCGCAGCGCGCAATCGACAGGGAGCGGCTTAGCGCATACATTGCAGAGCTGTCTCGCTTTGATGAGGAGCTCGTGGATAGAAGAAAGCTGCGTGAGGAAAGCGATTTGGCGTTCCGTCTGCAGTTTATAGAGGTCCGCTAGGGCCTGCAGTCGGAAGGCTGTGTGTAGAGAAAGAGGGAGGGTGAACCGTGAAGAATAGCAATCGAAAGCTGATTGCCGCAACGTCGCTTGCATTGGTTGCGATTACGTTGATGGTTACGGCCACATACGCATGGATCACACTTTCCAACTCGCCGTCCTTGACCGGAATTCAGATTAACATCGGCGGCGACAATACGATATTGATTGCACCGAACGAGACGAAGGTCGTAGACGGTGTGAAGATTCATTATCCCGGAAGATTCACGAAGAGCCTGAGCATTGCGAATTTCAAGCAGTACGATTATCTCAACGAATTGGCCGGAATGATGCCTGTTTCGACTGCTGATGGCGTGAACTGGTATTTGCCCGGGGACGAGCCGGCGGATACGCATTTGACGCTGGATACGTATCAGCTCGATGATTTGCTGGAGTATGCGAATGTCGACGCGGTAGAAGCAGAGGTGGACGGCAAGCAGGGCGGCTATGTGTACTTGGATTTCTGGGTAGTGTCACCGCTTCCGGATTGTCAGCTGAGAATTTCGATGGCAAATGAGCACGAGGGTAGCTACGTAATCGGTCTGCCGGAGGTAGTGAAGGACGCAGCCTCCGAGTCCGGCTACAAGCTTGATGTGGCCGATAACGATGCGGCGGCATGTGTACGTGTCGGTTTTCTTGTAAATACCGACGTCGTAACGGACAATCGTGCGATGAGCGCTTATATGAATTCCTCCGTATATCGCGAGGATTTTACGTCGCTGAAGGGCGTATATCAGGAGCCGGACACCGCACTTCCTACGGATTCGCAGTACAGCTTTACGATTTACGAGCCGAACGGTGACATGCACAATGGGAACGGTGTTTCGTACGTGATGACGGAGAACGGAATTTCATACCGCACGTGTGAGGACGGAGACTATTCGGTAACGAGACCGATTGCAAATGTGGACGGCAAGCCGGCCATCGGCGATGTGTCGGACATTTTGACAGTACAGCATTCGAATCGATGGGCGAGCAACGAGAGTGGCGAGACGCTTCTTGAGCAGCTGTTTGCGGCGGCGCTGTCTTCGATGGATACGTCCGATATGACGGAGTCGGAGATGACTCAGAGATTTTATTCGAAGACCCTTGGTGGCTCGCACCCGAGCTACATTACGAGGGCAAGATTTTTCCGCGATACGAAGCTTTTGTATTACGCGGGCGACGGCATTGTAACGCCGCAGAGCGGCATGCAGCATCTTGTGGACGAGACAACGACGACCAAGGCGGTTTTGGTGTCGCTTGAGAAAAATGTTCCTCAGAGAATCCGCATGTTCGTATGGCTGGAGGGCCAGGACATCGATTGTGTCCGCGAGGCGGCCTTGGAGCGTTTGGCTGTCGGAATTGAATTTGCGGGGAGCACGCAGCAATGATGAAAAAGAAGGATACATTTGCACACGCATTGGTGACGATATTGCTGATTGCGGTTGTGATATTTTTTGTATTCGTGGTAGTACAGACGATGAGCAAGGGATACGTTAGCCTGTTCGGGCGGAGCGTATTTCGCGTGGCAACGGGAAGCATGGAGCCGACCATTTCCGTCGGAGCGCTGTTGATTTCCGAGGAGACGCCGATTGAGAAGATAAAGCTTGAGGACGTTATCTGCTTTCGCTCGAGAGAGAGCGACATGTATGGACAGATTATCACGCACCGAGTAGTACGGATTGATGTCACGGATGACGGTAAGGTGGCTTTGACGACGCGTGGTGATGCGAATCCATATGACGACACGCGAGAGGTGACTGAGGAGAATTACATCGGTCTTGTTACGTCGTACACGAAGAAGGATAGCTTTTTGGCGGCAGCCTACTCGTTGCTGTCGACGGGTAAGGGATTTTTGATATTGGTAGTATTTCCGGTGCTTTTGATCGCCGGATGGGTTCTCGGAAGTTCGGTGTCGAACATCCGAAAGGAGCTTGCTGCACTGGAAAAACAAGTGGAGCAGGTATCGAAGGGATCCGACAAGGGGGTTGCAGAGGGAGCCGAGGCAAATGCTGCGGATCAAGCCTCTGTAAGCGAAGGACGGACTTTGCAGAGCATGCTCTCAGAGGAAGACTATCGCGCATTGTGTGACAGATTGAAGGAAGAACTTTTAGAGGAAGTGAAGGGCCGTGGCGAAGAAGGAGAAAGACAATCTAGCCAACATGAGTGTGACCGAGAGACTGCAGAAGCTGGCGAGGAACAACCTTGTTAAGCAGCTGTGCATGGCATGTCTTGCGATTGCGGTTACGGTAATCTTAATCGCAGCTATGACGGTAGCTTGGTATAACAACGTTATTCATACAGAGGATCTCGTATTCGAAACCGGTGCATGGGATTTTGATTTTGAAGGCTTTTTGTCGATTGGCTCGAAGCATGAGAGTGTCAATCCCGGAGATTCCGGCGTTGTATATTTTGAATTGAAGAACAGTAGTACCGAGGCGATTAACGTCGAGGTGACAGTAACGAAGAACACGGACGGTGCCGGCGATGAGATGAAGAAGAGAATGTACTTCTACATTGACAGAGCGCAGCTCATCAACGGCGAGTACGTAGAAGGCATCTACGTCAACGACAGTGAGTCGTACGCTTATAAGCTTCGACCGGCAAGCGATTTGGTGCTTACAGAGGAGTATCAGAGCGACGCGTATTTGAAATGGGAGTGGGTATACGACCTGCTCGGCTATTATGTGAAGGGCACGATGAACGGCGAGACCTTTGAGGCAACTGATTACATGCGCCCGATAGAGTATGATCTGGATGCAGCGACATTTTCCGAGGATGGTGAGCTGTTGACGGTGGATGGTACGACGACAAAGGAAGCCTATATCTCGAAACTTTTGAGAACGGACGGTATTCAGGGAAATGCTGTGCCGGAGCCGGTCAACGGCTATTATCCGATTGCAGTGGATGAGACGACAAATACGGGCATTTGGCTGTACCTTTACAACGAAGAAGAGATTGCGCGCGCGGCGGCTTGGGATACGGCCATTGCGGACAGTGCTGCGGACGGCAAGCCGCTTAGCTTTGAGCCGAAGCTGTTGCTTACGGGACAGCAGGTGGCGGATGCGACGGTGCTTGCGAACAACGAGAAGGAAATCGAGGAGGCAATCGCCAACAGCGGCGTAGATTGCATCACGCTTTCCGGCGATATTGCATTGACAAAGAGCTTGAGCATTTCGGAAGAGCGCAAGCTGACGATAGAGTTGGACGGCAACACGCTGACCATTCCGGACAACGCGTCCATCGCGCTTGACGAGGGCAGTGCACTCACCCTTTTGAACGGAACGGTTCAGGGTAGCGCAAGTGCGCCGGCAGTGAAGTCGACCGGTGCAGAGGTAACGCTTGTCGGCGTGAAGATGACCGGTGCAAAGAGAGCACTTGAGATTACCGACGACGTCGGAACGGGCGTGGATTCCTACGTGAAGCTGACGGATTGCGAGCTTCAGACAAGCGATGTTTCGGTTCGAATTCTCGGAAATGGTACGAAGTCCAAGACGAGAACGAGAGTGCAGATTGTACGCACGACGCTCGACAGTGGCTATGCAGCGGTTGTAACGAGCGGAAATGCTCCTGCGGCCGGCGTGGATATTGACATCTTGGACAGCTCACTGACAGGAAAATGGGCTGCGATTTACCAGACCTCGACTGACACGATTTGCGCAATTCGCGGAAGTATGTTGACCGGCTACACGGCATTTGTACAAAAGGCCGGAGAGGCGACGTTGGAGAATTGCCATGTTATCGGTACCGGTGCAAAGGGCGAGCCCGCATTTTCCAATAGCGGCTGGACGGACACCGGTGATGGAATCTACATCGAGACGAACTACAATGCGGACATTAAATTGACCGTTCGCGGAGACGAGACGCTCGTGGAGAGCACCTACGGTTATGCATTCCAGGTATACGAAGCGCAGGCGACGAACGTGGATGTGAACCTGTTCGGCGGTCGCTACGATTCGGATATCAGCCAATATGTGAAGAGCGGTTATCTGACCGTTATCCAGGAGGATGGCACCTACAAGGTAGAGCCGGGAGAGCGCGAGGAGGAAGAAAGTGAAGAATAGCGATGGACGTCTTAAGAAAAGGTATCGCAGCATCACAATCCTTCTTCTCGTAATCGTGATGATCATTACCGCGGCAACGGCGTATGCCCGCTACATTAAGAAGACGGAGCAGAAGCTGGAGTTCGAGGTGGGACAGTCGATTCCGCTTACGGTGGAGAGTGAGCTGCAATGGAAGGAAATCGAGGACGAAATCGGTGAAGGCGACGGTGAACTCGTAGAAGACGGCGCTGAGACGGCGAAGGGTGGCGTTGAGCTGGCATTTGCCGTGACAAAGGGCGAAGAGGAGAGAGAAAGAGCATTTTCCTTGGAGCTGCTTGCGACGGCGGGCTTGAATCCCGAGACGGCGACGGTAGAGCTTGTGGTGCCTCTTGCAAATGAGGTGGAGCGGATTTACGTGGGTGTTCCCGAGGCAATCGCCGAGGATTCGGAGCTTTACGAGCAGATGGGCGCCGGCACGTGCTTTCGATTTTTGACGGAGAGCGGCGAGGCTGCAGTGTGGCAGTTGGACGCGGAGAAAAAGACGGCACAGAGCTTTGCTCTTCGAATTCGTGGGGACAAAGAGGATGCGCTGCTTGAGCTGGTAATTGTACCGGTTCATAACTAGGAAGGGAAATGACGCGATGAGGCGAGGAGTTGGATACAACCGAATACGTGGCACCGTAGCAATGCTGATGCTGCCGTGCATTTGCCTGCTCCTGCTGGGAGCGTCCGGCCTTGCTCGCGTTCTTCATGAGAATAAAACTTTGGTAATCTACGGTGACGAAGCGCTTTCGCCGTGGTACTTCCTCGAGAATTGCGAGGACAGTGAGCCGGCGGCATTTCCGTATGAAAATGCGCAGGAAGCGATGCTATCCGTGTTGGCGGAAGAAGCAGCTACCGAGAGTGACGATGAGCTCGGCGCAAGCAACAGCGAAAGCCCCGATGGAGACAGCACCGACGCTAACGGAGATGAGACTTCGGGCGGCGAGACTTCCGATGGCGGCGAAACTCCCGACGGTGGTAACACCGACGGTAACGGCGGTGAGACTTCCGATGGTAGTGAAACCCCCGACGGCGGCGAGACCGATGGTAATAGCGGTGAAACCCCCGATGGTGGCGAGAACCCCGACGGTAACGGCGGCGAGACTTCCGATGGTGGTGAACCCCCCGACGGTGGTAACACCGACGGTAATGACGGTAACACCGACGGCGATGGTGGCGAGAACCCCGACGATGGCGGAAACATCGGCGATGGCGATATCATCAATCCCATAACCGGCAAGGAGCTGGAGCTTCTGTACATGGACGACGAGGTTGTTGTACTGACGATTTCTTGGCCGGCAGATTCCGATTCGTTGTACTTGTGCGGCGGAGACGGAGCATGGGAAGAAGGAATGCGCTACTCGACAGACGGTTATCAAGGATATCGTTTGAGCGCAAGCGGAGCGATTGAGCTTGAGACCGATGCGAGAGTGTTGTTTTTAGAAAGAACTCAGGATACGGACACGATACTCGGCATTTTCCATGACGAGGAGCAGTCGCAGGCAGTTGTGACGGTTTCTTTGGCAGAGGTGACCGAGTCAAGCTGGTCCTTTGAGCTGACGGCAGGAAGCCGAGTGCTCGGAGAAGACGGTGAGGTGGCTTGGACGTGTACGGGAGAGCTTGCGGACGGAAGGTTGCAGGTAGAGAGGCAGGTGCTCGGAGCGGAGGGCTTTGAAGCATTTGTCGACGAAGAGCATTTGAAGATGACGGAGACGCGCACGGAGGGCAAGGTGGAATATAAGATTGCCAATCCGAAAGAGCATTTGGCTCCGGCAGGAACGTACCGCTTACTTGTGACGCAATATGCGACGCTTGAAGACGGAACAGAGGTGGCTCTGATGCAGCTGGAGCTATCGTACTTTGTAAATTATCGATAAGTGTGAGGGCGCTGCCGGAGATGGGGCGGCGATAGTAGCTTTGGAAGCATGTGTGTTTTACACTAATGAGAGAAAAGGGAGATTGTAATGAGGGAATCAACGCGACGAATCAGATTATATCGGATCATGCTTGGGCACCTGAAGGAAAAGGTATCGACGATGGCAATGGCGCTCGTCATTGCTTCGGTTCTGATGGTTACCGCTTCTATGGCATGGGTGACTTTGTCCAGTAAGCCGGAAGTGAAGGGGATGACTACAACCATCGGAGCAAATGGTAACCTTGAGGTGGCACTTTCCGATCTCGATGGAAAGGAGCCGGATGAATCGAAGGTAGGCGATGGTGCGAAAGACCTTGTGGAAAGGAACCTGACTTGGGGTAACATTATCAACCTGTCGGACCCGTCCTATGGTTTGGAGAACATCGTTTTGCGACCTGCCTCCCTGAATCTCGGCCGTCTGGAGACCAATCCGCTGTATGCCGCTCGTTATAGTAGCGACGGACGTATTGATGGTTGGCTGACCGATTTCGCATATACGAGTTACAGCAAAGAAGTCGGAGGCTTCTTGGTAAGCGATGAGATGAAATACGGCGTGCGTGCGATTTCTTCCGTAAAGGTAACGTATGCGGGACAGACGACCGCATTTATAGAGCGTAAGGATGCGGTTACCGATGCACTACGTACGGTGCAGGAGTCCTATGCGGAACTTGTAAGCACGAGCAGCCCGTATATGCAGTTCGTATGTGACCTTCTCGGTGAATTCCTCTCGACTAAGATATCGGACGATGTGAACTTGAACTACGGAAAGTATACCGAGACGATGTTGGATATGATGAATTCATTCCGTGATACACTGAGAGCTGAGGCAGAGGTATACTTAAGACTCGTGAACTTAAAACTGTATATTGAGAATCCGAGCCGTGGCGATTATTATACCGATATTGACGAGATGCTTGCAAGCACGGATGCGAGACTGACCGGAATGACTTCCTATGCAAGCTTCAAGAGCGACTATACCACCTTGGAAAAGTACATCACGCAGATGGAAGGCTTTTGTGAGAAGCACGCGAATGGTGAGTCGGTGCTTTGGAAGGACATCGAGAGCATGGTTAACTTTATGGCGGACATCAACAGCACACTCGTTGACGATCTCGCAGTAAAGGATATTAATACGAGTAACGTCAGTGCGGTACTGAGTATGGTAACGGACTCTTCACCGAAGAATACGATTATCCAGAAGGGTGCACTTCGTAGAATCGAGGACAGAATCGGAGAGTACATGGAAGCGAAGAACCTGAGAGTAAAGGTTGGCGGAGTTCCGATTCTCGGTACGGTTACGATGACCGCACACGTTTCCACACAGGCTAAGATTGATGTTCCCGAGCTGATTATTGCAGAGCTTGAAGATGTAGTTAACAACAGTACCGGCGGTGGCTTGAGAACGGCTGCCGAGACGTACGGCATGGCAGTTGACTTCTGGATTCGCTCCAATATGGACGACGATTTCCTGATTCTCGAGGGTAATGTATTGAAGCAGACCGTTCAGATTCAGGACGAGGCAGGACGTCTTTGCTACATGGACCGTGACACCGGTGAGTACGTATGGAAGGAAGGCGACAAGCTTTACTACGAGGACGGAAGAGAATATACCCCGGATGAGAACAGACCTCCGGTTCCGGCAATGGAGACCGTTATCATCGGCTACGACGGTGAGAACCGCGTATGGGATGATATTGTAATTGAAGATAGTGCAACACAGGGCAACGGCAGCTGCTACGTATTCTATGCGGATCCGCAGGAGCGCGAGCAGAGCTTGGAGATGCTCAAGGCGATGAGAATCGCATTTATCAACGAGGAAGGCAGATTCCTTGCTGAGGCATATTTTGATACGGAGCATTATTATGCTTCCAGTGGACGTGTAACGGTGCCGATCGCAATCGACTCGACCTTGCAGGCCGGTGTAGATGAAGACGGCAACCCGATTCACGCAATTGCAGAGCTGAAGGACAAGAAGGCAATGCGCATTACTGCGTTGATCTACGCAGATGGTACGCAGCTTTCCAACTCAGACGTTCTTGCGACCTCTGAGATTCAGGGACAGCTTAACATTCAGTTCGGAAGCTATTCGGATCTCTATCCGATGGAAGACGAGAAGGTATCGAACGAGACCGTTCGTGTAACGGCTCAGGCTTCGAAGACCGAGTTCACAAAGGAAGAGTTCATGGCAAATGCTAAGGTCTCCTCCACCATTACCGTATCGGTAAATGGACTTACTCCGGAGCGTGTAGAGGCAAGTTTCGTTCGTAAGATCAATGAGACACAGGGCTCCCTGCAGAATCGAATCGCATTTGAGAGTGCGGGCGAGGGTAGTTGGACGGTTGATGCAACCTTTACCGCCCCCGGTACGTATGTGCTCCGAAGCGTATTCCTCGATGGAGTAGAGTATTTCTTAAATGGTGAGGTTCAGATTGAAATCGATGGCTTCTTGGTAGAGAGTCTCGGTTGGGAGCGTGCGACGAGTTATGCAAGAGTGCTCACCGCAGACGCTGCACACTCGGAGAACATCTGGGTGAACTTTGCCGGCAATGAGATGACGCCTAAGAGCGTAAAGGCAATCTTTACGAATACGGACAATCAGCAGATTACGGTATCGATGAAGTCCTCGAACGGACGATGGATCGGAACCGCGAAATTTGTAACGAGTGGTACGTATACGATTCAGTACCTGCTCGTGGATGGCGAGTATTATGAGGTGCCGCAAAACAGCGTAAAGATTTTGAATCTCTCGCTCGGCATCCGCGCTAGGATTGAACTGTCGCAGACCAGCATTGACTATACGGGACCGACTAACATTGAGGTAACGGCAGCAATTACGGATAACAAGGGAAATATGCTTCCCGGACTTGAAGACGTCCGTTTGCAGTATTTGCAGCAGGGCTCGTCTCTTGAAACAAATGGTCTGGATACCGCGCTTGTATGGGACGGCGACAATTACGTCGGTAATTTCCCGCTTTCCAAGGCAGGAGCATTTTCCTTCGCCTATATTGTAATGGGCGAGAGTGTGATTCGTTCGGCAGAGGCACCGACCTTGCTCGCAATTCCGCCGGACGCACCTGAGTACTATATGAATCTGACGGATGCGAATACATTTGCGGCAGGTCAAAATGCATATATGAGACTGGCTGTCAAGTTCTCCTCTGCAATTTCCGACGGCTCCGGCATGAGCACGGCTCTTGATGAACTGAGTGCCTTCATGGAGACGAACGGTATGGTTGCTTTGATGGAGAAGGACGGCAAGCAGATTCTTGTTGCGGGACATAAGGAAGCACACAGCTTCACGGAGGATGAGTCCTTGTCGCTCGATGTGAGTGACTGGCTGTTCAAGATTCCGATGGATAGCGATCTGACCGACCTCGGCATTGTGCAGGAGGGTACGTGGAAGATTACGAAGCTCTACATCGTCGGCGCTTACGACGAGAGCGGAACGTACCACAGCTCCGAGAATCCGATTGAAATCGATTTGAAGAGTCGTGGCATTGAGACGGTAGTCAGCAACGAGATGCAGGTTGTTATCGAGGGTGACGGCGCAACCAGTACCGGAGCAATCTTCATGAGTGAAGAGAGCTTTATGAGCGGTCTTCGTGTGAAGGTTCAGAGTACGACCGGTGTTCCGGCAAGCGGTGTAACGAACTTGGTCATCAACTATAAGTTGAATGCCAATGCGCTGACGGCCGGAACGGAAGGCTCGAAGGCAGGTTACCTGCAGTCCACGATTGTACATTTGCAGACGAATTCTAATACCACCATCGGAACCGCTACGCTCGTAGAGGTGGAAGAGGGCGTATTTGAGTTGGATACGGAGCATACAATTGACGTGAAGTACGAGGGTACATACATCTTCCAGTCTCTGTCCTTTGAGATTGGCGGAAAGAAGTTCACGACGGCTACACCGGGTGCAGGGGAGACGCAGATTGAGGCGAGCGATGTTATTACAACGAATGCACCGAGCTTCACTCTCAGCTGGAAGTCGCCTGAGGTCGTTATTACCGGAGTAGAGCCGCTTGGCAACATTACGGTCAACACCGTAAATACGGACGATGCGGCAAAGTCTTCGACTGTGGCAAATGCATTTACCGATTATACGGCAACTGCGAACCTGTCCGCGACGATTTCGAACTTCAAATTCAGTTCGGGCTGTAGTACGACGACAGAGGCAAGAGCAAGTGCATACTCGAAGCCTACCGTGACGGCTAAGATATTGGACGGCGGCGCTTATACGTATGCGAAGCTTCCGATTAAGCCGCAGAGCTCGAGCGAAGAGACGGTTATGTTTACGTATACGAACGGAGCACTGAAGGCAAGCGACTTCGGTGGCGATTTGACGAAGTACACCAAGAAGGATGAGGACAATAAGACCTACATCTATAAGAGAGGTGTTCTCGGAAACGGTACCGCGGAATATCTCACGATCTACTTCGGCGACAACCAGGAGATTGCATATGTATTCCGCCTTGCACAGAAGCTTACGATTACGCAGAACTACTAATTATATAGGGAGTATCTATGAGAGCAACGATTGCACACAATAGAATACGACTTTTTCACAGCATCGTGGCGATCTGTATGATCGTCATGGTGCTGTGCACCATTTTGCCTGAAGCTTCGGCGGCGGAGCTGAAGGGCAGTTGTGGCACCGGTGTGACATGGGAGCTCATCGACGGAACGCTTAAGATTAACGGAAAGGGTGCGATTGCGAACTACGAGGAGTCGAGACAGGCGCCTTGGTACGAGCATCGCTCTAAGATCATTGCAGTGACCATCGGTGATAAGGTGACGTCGATCGGAAACATGGCATTTTACGGCCTTTCCGAGGTGACATATGTGAGCGTGCCGGCTTCGGTAACGTCGATTGGCGAGATGGCATTTGCCGAGTGCGGTTCTCTTCGTGAGATTACGTTGGCAAATGGTCTGAAGACGATCGGACGCGACGCCTTTAACCGCTGCGAGCAGCTGCGCTTCCTTACGATTCCGGAGTCGGTAACGACGATCGGAGCGCAGGCATTTTACCGTTGCTCCTCGTTGATGAGTGTAACGATTCCGTCGAAGGTGACGAGCCTCGGCGAGACGGTGTTCGGCTATTGCACGTCGTTGATGCAGGTGCGCGTAGAGGCGGCAATCCGTGAGTTGCCGATGTGGGCATTTTACGGCTGTGAGTCGCTCGTGAACATCTACTTGTCGGAGAGCGTGAAGGAGATCGGACAGTATGCGTTTTATAGCTGTAACCGGCTTGAAAATGCGTATTATCAGGGCGAGAACATCGACGGAAGCCGTTTGGAGGACATGATTCAGACGGATGTGCCGACATTCCCCGGCGTGGAAAAGGGCGACGCCTCCGACGTGGAGGAGTCGAAGACGGAGTCGTCGGAGACGAAAGAGGACGGAACGGTTGTCGACACGGAGAAAGAGGTCGTAGACAAGGACGGTTTTATTGTCCAGACCGAAACGCAGCATACGAAGCCTCCGGTTGTAGACAATAACGGCGACGGTGTGGCTGACGAGGAGCCTAAGAACGACTCCTATGACATGGTAATTGACGTAACGGTTCGCGACGAGGATTCGTGGGATGAGCTGTTGACGGTGATTGATAAGAAGGTAAATTACGCAGAGCGCTTGGACGACGACAATACGACGGTGAACAAGCTGCTCATCAATCTGCACAACTACGACCGCGAGGAGCTGTCCTCGGCACTTCTCGGTGCTTTGGCCGGTGCAAATGCGCAGATCACGGTACAGACCGATGCGAACACCTCGTGGGAAATCGATTGTGAGACGATTCCGAAGGAGGAGCTCGCAAAGAAGTACAATCTGAAATATACGCTTACGAAGAACGATAAGCCGACAAAGGCGCAAAAGAAGCTGATTGGCGATGCGACGAGCTATATCATCGCATTTGAAGAGACGATTCCGTTTGAGGTTTCGGTGCAGGTGCGTCTTGGCATTACCTACGCCCGCAACGTGGCTACGCTTTGTCAAAAGCCCGTGTGGAGAGACTGGGAGAGAGTGCAGTCGGTGCTTGTGGATGATTACGGCTATGCTACATTTTATTTGGCGTCGCTCGATTCCCAAACCGATTATCTTGTGGCGCTCAACATGAAGGGCATACCGGATTCGGAGGTACGAGTGCCCGAAAGCCTTTCCGAGGAATACGGCGGCTTGATTGACGGCGAAGGCACCAAATACGTAGTAACCGGTACGAAGTCCGCTTGGGGCATCACGTTTATGCAGTTGACGTGGATCATCATCGGTGTTATCTTCGGTTCCCTTGTGCTGGTGGGCGGCATTGTATGGGCTTGCTATCGTGCTGCGAACAAGAAGGCACGCAGAAGAGGCGGAAAGACCGCGAGAAGAGGTAAGAAGGATCGCCGGAACGCGAGGAAGTCGCGTGAACAGGAACGTTCGGAGTAGGCTGAATAAGAAAGGACACGATAATGGATTCTGTTGTATATGGGGCACTGTGTCTTGCTGCCATGTTGATTTACAATCCGATTCGCGATCGCTTTATCTGCAAGACATATGCCGATTGGGGCGCAAAGCGAGTGGCGGGAGTCATCGTGGCCTTGATACTGATTGCCATACCGGAGACGATGATTTTGTCCGCAATCGAGCAAGGAGAGTGGGGCGGATCGCTGTTCTTTGGTGCAGTGCTGCTCGTGCCGGTGACATTTCCGCCGGTAGCAAAGCTGCTTCGTCTGGGCTATGGTGAGATGTTAGATTATATAGCACCGCATGCGTGCATCATCTTGATGGTGATGAAGCTGAGATGCTTTGTTGCGGGGTGCTGTAGAGGCATTGCACTACCATTTTCGTGGGATGCTTATACGCATTACTTTCCGACCAGAGAGGTTGAGATTATCGTAGTGTTCTGCATCTTTTTAACCTTGCTGAGGATAGAGAATAAGAAAGGACTTCGCGGAAGAGGCTTCGGAATGTTTATGGTCTTGTATGGCTCCGCGATGTTTGTGTTGACGTTCTTTTTGAGATACAAACCACCGTTTTTATTCGGCATTACGGGAAAGCACATATGGTCGGTTCTTACCATCCTCGGTGGAGCGGGAAGTCTGTTATACATCCGACATCGCAATCGCAAGCAAGCAGAGTCGGAGGAAGCTTGACACAGAATCCGCTCATCGAAATGTAAGAATGCGCTCATCGAAATGCAGCGCGTGCATAATATGTCGGCTAAGGGAAAAAGTATAACTGTGGAGGAAACGGAACTTTGGCAAATCGATTGAACAAGTTTATAAAGGATGTGCGTGCGGAGATACGCGAGAACCGCAGCACCTTCGTCGTATATGCATTGTTGCGCATTCTTGTGCTTATAGTGATGGTGATGCAGTTTTTCAACGGAAACTATGAAAATGTGTTTCTATGTCTCCTGACGCTTGTGCTCATGATTATGCCGAGCATTGTGCAGACGACGTTAAAGGTCGAATTCCCGAGCGTGATGGAGATCATCATTTTATTCTTCATCTTCGCGGCAGAGATTTTAGGCGAGATCAGTGCATTTTATCAGCGTTTCCAGTACTGGGACGCGATCTTGCACATGATCAACGGTTTCATCTGTGCGGGCATCGGATTTTCGCTCGTTGATATTATCAATAGACAGAAGCGGTACACGTTCAGCTTGTCGCCGTTGTACCTGTCCATCGTAGCATTTTGCTTCTCGATGACCATCGGCGTACTGTGGGAGTTTCTTGAGTTCGGAATTGACAGAGCAATTGACTACGATATGCAAAAGGACACCGTCGTTTCCGAGGTGCATTCCACGCTTTTGGACTCCTCAAAGAGAAATGAACGCGTGCACATCACGAATATCAAGCAAGTGACGGTGGACGGCGTAGAGCTTGAGATAGAGGGCTATCTGGACCTCGGTCTCATTGACACGATGTATGATATGATCGTAAATTTCATCGGAGCTACTACATTTTCCGTACTTGGCTTCTTCTATGTCAAACGAAGAGACAAGGCCTCGATTCTGAGTCAGCTTGTGCCGGAGCCGTGGTCGGCTGAGAAAGAGGCTGAGAGGAAGGAGAACCTGTGATGAAGGCAAATGCGCGACTTTGCTACATAGTGACAACGGTGGCGATTTGTTCGATCTTGATGAGTCTGGTGGACGGCATCTGGAAGCCGGACTACGCACTGAAGTCGGCTGTGAAGATCGTGCTGTTTTTGGTCATTCCGGCGATGTATTTTCTCCGGAACAAAGAGGAACGACCGGCACTTGCAAAGCTGTTTCGTCCCAAGAAGCGCACGCTGCTGCGCGCGTTCCTTTTGGGCGTTGCACTGTATGCGCTAATCGTGGGTGCGTATTTTGTGCTGCGCGGGTCATTTGATTTTACGGGAATTACGGACAGCCTTACGAAGGACATCGGCGTCAATGCGGACAATTTCCTGTTTGTGGCGTTGTACATATCCTTCATCAATTCGTTGCTGGAGGAGTTCTTCTTTCGAGGCTTTGGCTTCTTGGCACTGCGCACAGTGGCACCGCGAGGCTTTGCTTATTGCTTCAGCGCGGTACTCTTTTCGGCTTACCATGTCGGCATGACCATCGGCTGGTTTCATCCGGCACTGTATGTGCTCGCACTCGTCGGTTTGTTCGTGGGCGGTTGCATTTTCAACCGGTTGAACGAAAAGGACGGCAACATTTATACGTCGTGGCTTGTGCACATGTTCGCTAATTTTGCAATTAATACAATCGGTTGCATCTTATTCGGAGTTTTTTGATTGCTCACCCCGTACACGACTAAGCATACTGCTTGCAAAATGCACGGAGAGCACCTAGAATAAAACTAAGGTATACGATTACTCAATAGGAGGGATAGCATGAACAATTTTAGTTTTTACAGCCCTACGGAGTTTGCATTCGGAAAGGGAATGGAGAGCTCCTGTGGTAGCCTCGTCAAGAAGTACGGCGGAAGTCGTGTGCTTCTTCATTACGGCGGAGGCTCCGTTGTACGAAGCGGACTTTTGGACCGTGTAAAGGCATCTCTTGAAGCAGAGAGCATTTTCTATGTAGAGCTCGGCGGTGTACAGCCGAACCCGAGAGATACGTTGGTATATAAGGGTATCGACATCTGCAAGGAGCAGAACCTCGATTTTATCTTGGCCGTGGGCGGTGGCTCCAGTATCGATAGCGCAAAGGCAATCGCAGTCGGCGTTTGCTACGAGGGCGACTTCTGGGATATGTACACCGGCAAGGCACAGGTACAGGCAGCACTTCCGGTTGGTACGGTACTTACGATTGCCGCTGCGGGTAGCGAAGGCTCCGAGTCTTCGGTTATCACGAAGGAAGACGGTATGTGGAAGCGCGGTCTCAGCACCGATTTGATTCGTCCGAGATTTTCCGTGCTCAACCCTGAGTTGACGTGCACGCTTCCGGCTTATCAGACCGCTTGTGGCGCAACGGACATAATGGCTCACATTTGCGAGCGATATTTTACGAATACGAAGGAGGTCGAGGTAACCGACCGTCTGTGTGAGGCTCTTTTGCTGACGATGGTGAAGGAGACGCCGAGAGTCATCGAGGATCCGAACAACTACGACGCACGTGCGAACATTATGTGGGCCGGAATGGTGGCACACAACAACATCGTCGGTGTCGGCAGAGACCAGGATTGGAACAGCCACAACATCGAGCATGAGCTTTCCGGCTTGTACGATTGTGCACATGGCGCAGGCCTTGCGGTTATTATGCCGTCGTGGATGGAGTTCGTGTACAAGCACGATGTTATGCGTTTTGCGCAGTTCGCAACTCGCGTATGGGGTTGCCAGATGAACTTTGCGAATCCCGAGGTTACGGCACTCGAAGGCATTCGCGCATTCCGTCGTTTCCTTTCGAGCATCGGTATGCCGATCAATTTTGAGCAGCTCGGTGCAAAGCGCGAGGACATTCCTACGCTTGTTGAAAAGCTTGGCGTTAAGGGTAGAACCGGCGGTTTCTTGCCGCTGTCTTCCGAGGATGTAGCAGCAATCTATGAGATTGCCGCAACAGCGACGCTGTAAAGGTAGATTGTGACGGCCGTCGCAGCAATGCGGCGGCTGTTTTGGAATCGGGCATTTGCCGGCCATGCCGGATGCACACCGAACGGGACCCGGCATATAGTAAAGATAGAAAGAGGTAAAGAAGACATGACAACAATGCAGGCGATAGGAGGCTTATTGCTACCGTTTGTAGGCACGATGCTTGGTGCATCCTGCGTCTTGGTAATGCGAAAAGGTATGAACCAAACGATGCAACGCATACTGACCGGATTCGCAGCGGGCGTAATGGTTGCGGCTTCTATTTGGAGCTTGCTGATTCCCGCAATTGAACAAGCAAATGATATGGGCAGCTGGGCATTTGTCCCCGCCGCCGCAGGCTTTCTTCTCGGTATCTTTTTCTTGTTGCTTTTGGACCGTATCATTCCGCATTTGCACGTGAACAGTGAGAAGGCGGAGGGACCGAAAAGCAAGCTTGCAAAGTCGACAATGCTTGTGCTGGCGGTGACGCTGCACAACATTCCGGAGGGCATGGCGGTCGGAATCGTATACGCCGGATTGCTGGCCGGAGAGACCGAACTGACGGCGATGGGAGCTATGGTGCTCTCACTCGGAATCGCCATTCAAAACTTCCCCGAGGGCGCGATTATCTCGTTGCCGCTTCGTTCGCATGGCATGGGAAAATGCAAAGCCTTTACCTACGGAATGCTATCGGGCGTCGTTGAGCCGATTGCCGCATTTTTGACGATTTTGGCGGCGGGCTTGATTCTTCCCGTGCTGCCGTATCTGCTGAGCTTCGCAGCGGGCGCTATGATGTACGTCGTTGTGGAGGAGCTGATTCCCGAGATGTCGGAGGGCAACCACTCGAACATCGGAACGATATGGTTCGCTGTGGGCTTTACACTGATGATGATTTTGGACGTTGCACTTGGATAAAGGAACTTGAGCCGTAGAAGCCGGCTTGTACCGACACATTATACAAGTGCCGGAGAAGGAACGACATACCGATAAAAATACCGGGTGACCGTAGATTGCAAAGGAGCAGTCTTCGGTACCCGGTTTTTTGTTGCTTTCGTTGCATCGGAGGATTGCTTCGCCCGTCGCAAGGCACCATCTGTCACAGCAAATGAAAATGCTTCTTGCGGCTTTCGAGCACGCCCTCGTCGCGTAGCTTTCCGATTTCGGTGGATAGGCCGCTTCGGTCAACCTCCAGATAGTCGGCAAGCTCTTGGCGGTCGAACGGAATGTCAAAGCTGTCGCTGCCGGCCTCCTTAGCACAGAGCATAAGGTATGCGAGCAGCTTTTCTCGTGTGGTTCTCTTTGAGGTAATCTCGACTCGCTTATGAAGCAAAATGGTCTTCGTGGCAAGCTCCTTCATCAGGTTGAAAATGAGCTGCCGATGAAAAGCGCAGGCATTTTCACAGGTGTGCAGGATATGGCTGCTGGCGATGAACAGCACCTCGCACGGCTCGGTTGCGGTAATCGTAATCGGCATCGCCGAAATATCCGCACAAGCAAATGCTTCGGCAAACACTTCACCTGCCTGTACGTTGCCGAGAATGATTCGATTGCCGCAATAGTCGATCTGGCTCATCTGTGCGGCGCCGGAGAGTAGAATTCCGATATGTTTGACCGGAGCTCCCTCGGAGAATACATCAAAGCGTTTGTCGAAACGTACATATGTCGCACCGAGGCAAGTGAGCATCTGAAGCAGGTCGTCTTTTGAGATCCCGCTGAAGAGCGGACAGGCTTGCAGGATCTGATAATATTTTAGCATTGCATTTTGCATAATATTTTTCTCCATCTGTTGAATTTTCAACATACTTTCGATTCACAGTATAGTATAATCGGAGCAGAAAAGCAAGAGGAAGAAGCAGTGAAGAGCGGAATCCGAGGCTTGATTCGGCGGAGGTAATGAAGATGAGCGATATGAACAATAATACTATATTGGAGATTACGAAGGACGTGCACTATGTAGGCGTCAATGACCATGCGATTGATTTGTTTGAGGGACAGTACGAGGTTCCGAACGGAATCGCGTACAATTCCTACGTCATCTTGGACGAGCAGATTGCGGTAATGGATACCGTAGATGCGGCATTTGCGGATGTGTGGCTTGCACGCGTGCGTGAGGTGCTTGGGGAAAGAACGCCGGATTATCTGGTTGTACATCACATGGAGCCGGATCATTCGGCCAATATCATAAGCTTTACGGAGGCGTATCCGAATGCGAAGCTGGTAGCTTCGGCAAAAGCCTTTGATATGATGAAAAACTTTTTCGGAACGGATTTTGCCGACAGAAGAGTGGTTGTCAGAGAAGGTAGCACGCTTTCGCTCGGCAGACACGAGCTTACCTTCGTGGCGGCGCCGATGGTGCACTGGCCGGAGGTTATGCTGAGCTACGACAGCGCGGACGGAATCTTGTTCTCTGCGGACGCATTTGGCAAATTCGGCGCGTTGGATGTGGAGGAGCCTTGGACGGACGAGGCCAGACGCTATTATATCGGAATCGTAGGAAAATACGGCGCACAGGTGCAGAGCCTGCTGAAGAAAGCTGCGGCACTGGACATTCGGATGATTTGCCCGCTGCACGGCCCCGTGCTTAAGGAAGACATCGGTTCTTATCTCGAGCTGTACAACACGTGGTCGAGCTACCGACCGGAGGCGGAGGGCATCGTGCTCGCGTACACCTCGGTTTACGGTAACACGAAGACTGCCGTGCTTCGCTTGGTGCAAATGCTGAAGGACAAAGGCTATGAAGAAGTGAAGCTGTACGACTTGGCTCGCTGCGACATGTCGGAGGCGGTGGCGGATGCATTTCGCTACAGCAAGCTTGTGCTGGCAACGACGACTTACAACATGGGAATCTTCCCGCCGATGCGCGACTTCATCCACCATCTGACCGAGCACAATTTCAGCGACCGAAAGGTGGCGTTAATCGAAAACGGCAGCTGGGCACCGGTGGCCGCAAAGGTTATGAGAGAAATGCTCGAGAAGAGCAAGGGCATCGCATTTGCCGAGACGACGGTCCGCATCTTGTCGGCGATGACCGAGGAAAATGCAGCGCAGCTGGAGGCACTGGCAGCAGAGCTGGTTGGCTGATAGCCGGGAAAGAGGTATTTGATAGATTCTCTTCGAAAAGCGGGACAGATCCGCGGGGTTTATATGGAGCAGGGATAACCGGGAATGGGACCGGCCCCTGCGCAACAAAAAAACTGCTTATGAATGTGTCATAAGCAGTTTTTATTGTTTCATTCGGAATGGATTACTTCTTCGAGAACAATCCCTTCACAGAGCCGAGCAAATCGCCGGCCTTGTCGATGCTGATCTTGGCCTTAACGCCATCTACGATCTTGTCGAGTGCGCCATCCGGAAGGTCCTTGCCGGTCAGCTTCTCAACTACCTGAACGGGATCCTTCTGGAACTGTTTCTTCAGATCGTCGTCCTTCGTAATCTTCTCGACTAATTCTTTGATCTTATCTGCAATGTCCATGTTAATACTCCTGTCAAACTATCATCCTAAAGCGGAGATGCCATCGAAATGGATTACTCCTCTACGATCTCAGCGTCTACTGCGTTCTTCTTAACGGACTCAATACCGTTCACGCAATTAGCCTTGGACTTGTAACCCTCGCTCGTAGCGATGATCTGGCCGTTCGAAGCATTGAGACGGAAGCGATACTCGCCTGCCTTGTCTACGTACATCTCGAACTTCGGGTTCTTAACAGCCTCATAACCCTCAGCGGTCTGATCTTCAACGCCTGCGATCGGAGCGTTCTTAGCTACACTTGCAATACCGTTGCGGCAGGTTGCCTCACTTGCGTATACTTCGGAAGTAGCGATTACCTGTCCGTTCGTTGCCTTAAGGTCGAACTTAACACCGGTCTTGGTCTTGCGAATAACAAACTTTCCCATATCTAAATCCTCCTATACTTTCGTATATTTATTGATGGTTTTATTGTAGCATTGTGTCGAAGCATTTGCAAGGAGAAAATGCGAATCGCCGGGCCTCCCCCGCGAAAACGAGATTGTATGTCGCACGCAGCTGTGGTAAGATGAATATGTATAGGACGACGGGGAAAGGCGATGGCCGACACCCGGGCGTCGTTGCAAATTACGGACTGACTGATTAGGAGGAGCGAAGCGATGGAAGAGAAAAGAAGTGAACAGAGGAATGTCATGGATTTTGCGAAGGAGCGCGAAGGTGTTACTTACGGTAAGCTTGAGAAATTTCTGTATTATTCGACGACGAGAGGGCGCGAGACACCTGTAAATGTACTGTTTCCGCCGAGCTACTCCGAGAGCGAGTCGTATCCGGTGCTTTATGCGATGCATGGCTATTGGGAGAACGAGGACTCGCTTGCGAGAATGTGCGAGGCCAGAATCTTATATGGAAATCTATTCGCAGACGGACTGGTAAAGCCGATGATTATCGTATTTCCGTACATTTATACGAGCAAGGAGAGAGTTGCTTGTACGAAGATGGATCCCGAGAATTCGGTTTGCTACGATAACTTTATCTTCGATCTGTCGGCGGATCTGATGCCGTGGGTGGAAGAGCATTTTCCTGTGAAGACCGGACGGGAAGATACGGCGATTACCGGCTTTTCGATGGGAGGTCGTGAGTCGTTGTTTATAGCGGTGAACAAGCCGGAGCGATTCGGTTATGTCGGCGCAGCGTGCCCCGCACCCGGACTGACTCCCGCAATGGACCACATCATGGGTGTACACCCCGGACAGCTTAGCGAGCAGGAGCTGACGTGGCCGGAGCAGCTGATGCCGAAGGCACTTGTCTTGACGGCGGGAGCTGTAGACGATGTCGTGGGCGACAACCCGGCGAATTACCATCGCATTCTTACGGAGCATGGTGTGCCGCACGAGTGGCAGCTCATTCCGGACGGTGGCCACAGCGCAACGAGTGTAATTCCGCATATGGTATGCTTGCTGCAGCGTTTGTTCGTGTAGGGGTGAGGGCTTCGTGATTGCAAAGTGCGAAGAGCCGCGAAAAAATGCTTGCATTTTCATGGAACTAATGCTATGTTATGCTTAGCGCATTGTTCAGCTGAATACGAACAGGCGAAAAAGAAGAGATGCGATGACGCCGAAGAGAGCGGCGGTACATATCACGATGACGGAGGATTGCTATGACTGAAATTCGCTACGTAACGGAAGAAGATTATGATTTTTGGTTTGTGCTCGATAAGAACATCAAGAAAGAAGAGTTCATGAAGAAGGTTAGAGACAAGATGGGATACGTTCTTTTGGAGAACGACACCCCGGTTGCTCTGATGCGTTATAATATGTTCTGGGACAACATTCCCTGCTGTACACATTTGATCGTAGTCTACAGATATCAGAGAAAGGGCTACGGACGTCAGCTTGTGGACAACTGGGAGAAGGAGATGAAGGAGAAGGGCTACGGCATGGTTATGACCTCTACGCAGGTTGATGAGAATGCGCAGGGCTTCTACCGCAATCTCGGTTACCGCGATGCGGGTTGTCTTGTTGTGGACGTTCCCGGCTATGAGCAGCCGATGGAGATGTTCATGACGAAGGGCATCTAATAGTTGAGTACGATGAGGCAAGGGAATTTGTTCCCTTGCCTTTTTTGTTTTGCCGAGAGCAAGGTGTGCGGGTGGCGTGCTGTGATAAGTGATGTTAGGCGAGTGTCTGCCGATGTGTCAGCGGATGCGTCAAATGCGGTTTCAAACACCAAAAGGACACGATTCCACATTGATTTTCCTTCGGTCACAAGGTACAATAAAGGAAACGGCTTCCGGCGTGCGAGAGGGGATGCTCGAGCATTTGCACGGGGCTGAGATTACGACATATTTGGAGGTTTACGATGAAGAAAAAAGGTTTTAAGGGTTTATCCGTTGCACTGCTTGCATTGGCGTGTGGCTGTATGCTTTCGGCTTGCGGCGAGGAGAAGAAGCCCGAGGGAGAAGACGGTGTGGTAACGCCCGGCGGCGATGGCGGAGCAACGACTCCGGGTGCTGACGAAAGCGGCGTACAGGATAGCAAGACTCTTTTGGAAAAATGGAATGAACAGATCAACAGCGTGAAGACTTCCGCGACGTTGAAGCAGCCCGGCTACAACAATCCGCTCATGACACAGCGCTTGGGTGCCGACCCGTATGCGATGGAGTACGACGGAAGAATCTACATCTACATGACGGGCGACGTTCCGGAGTACAATCCGGACGGAAGCAACAAGGACAATACTTATAGCAAGGTCAACACGATTTGTGTTATTTCCTCGGATGACCTTGTGAACTGGACGGATCACGGAACGATCTACGCTGCGGATATGCGTGGCGGAGCAAAATGGGGCAGAAACTCCTGGGCACCGGCTGCTTGCTGCAAGGAAATCGATGGCCAGATGAAGTTCTTCCTGTACTTTGCGAACGGCGGTAACGGCATCGGCGTATTGACGGCGGATAGCCCGATAGGACCATTTACCGACCCGATTAAGAAGCCTTTGATTTCGCGTGGCACGCCTACGTGCGACAAGGTTGAGTGGCTCTTTGACCCGGCAGTGCTTGTGGACGAGGACGGCTCCGCTTACTTGTATTTCGGTGGCGGTATTCCGAATCAGCAGTTCGCACATCCGATGACCGCACGTGTCGTTAAGCTCGGTGCGGACATGATTTCCTTGGACGGTGATCCGCAGATTATCGATGCACCGTATTTGTTTGAGGATTCCGGTATCAATCGAATCGGCGATACCTATTACTATTCTTACTGTACGAACTGGAACGTAGACGAGGCCGGCAAGAAGGAATACGGCATCGACAATGCGCAGATCGTGTACATGACGTCGGATAACCCGATGGGACCGTTCACGTATCAGCACGCAATACTTAAGAACCCCGGCAATTACTTCGGAGTATACGGCAACAACCATCATTGCATGTTCTCCTTCCAGGGACAGTACTACATGACGTACCACTCTCAGATTCTCGAGAAGCCGATGGGAATCGGCGGCGGTTATCGTTGTACGCACATCGACAAGGTGACGGTCAACGAGGACGGCTCGATTGCAATGGGTGAGGGCACGAAGTTCGGTGTACCGCAGCTGAAGGGGTTCGATCCGTACAAGAAGGTTGAGGCAGAGACAATCTGGACGATGGGCGGCATCAACACGACGCAGTACGACCAGATGGCACTTGCGTTTGGCGCCGGCAACATGGTAGTGACGGACATCTCCGACGGAGATTGGATTGCGCTTTCGGATGTGGCATTTGGCGACGGCGGCGCTACGAAGTTCAACGCACAGCTTGTGCTTGGCGAAGCGGCAAAGGGTGCGATTCTTGTGCGTCTTGACAATCTGACCGGCGAGAATGTCGGCATCATCGAGATCGAAGGCGAGGCAGGAGAGGTTACCTTGACGACCGAGCTTACGAAGACCGTAACCGGCACGCACGATGTATATTTCATTTTCCTTGGAGAGGATTATCAATGGGACAGCTGGAGCATGGAACAGTAATATGTAACAATCCAATGTTGTATCAGGACTACCCCGATGCGGACGTGATCCGCGTCGGGGATACCTATTATATGATCAGCACGACGATGCATTTTATGCCGGGTGGCGTGATTTTGCACTCTTATGACCTGGCGAATTGGGAGACTGCGGCGTACGTGTACGACGAGCTGGAGCGCACGCCCGGCCAAATGCTCACCGACGGCGTAGGCATCTACGGCAAGGGCATGTGGGCGGCCACTTTACGCTATCACGAAGGGCATTTTTACGTGCTGTTTGTGGCAAATGATACGGGCAAGACGTACCTGTTCATCGCAGAGGACATCACCGGACCATGGGAGCGTCGCGAGCTTCAGGGCTTTTATCACGATGCCTCGCTTTTGTTCGACGACGACGGTCGCGTGTACATTGTGTACGGCAATCGGCACATTTGGCTGACGGAGCTCGATGCAGAGCTGACGGGGCCGAAGCCGGGTGGTCTGCATAGGCTGATTTTGTCCGACGGCGACGATGTGCGACTCGGCTATGAGGGCGCGCATTTGTACAAGCTGGACGGCTGGTATTATCTCTTTTTCATTCACTGGTACAAGGACGACAGACGCCCGAAGATCGGTGAGGTGTATCCCGCAGGGCTTCAGGAGAGCGAGTCGGCTGACGTCGAGCCGAGGGACGGTGCACCGCATGCACTGCCCGGAGTGCGTACGCAGGCGTGCTTTTTCTCGGATTCGCTTGAGGGCACGTTCGTCGGAGGCGATGTGCTGGCGGACAACCTGGGCTTCTTCCGAATGGGCGTGGCGCAGGGCGGTATCGTAGATACGCCGGACGGAGAATGGTATTCGATCCTGTTTCAAGACCACGGAGCGATCGGTCGCATTCCGGTGCTCGTACCGATTACGCTCGTGCCGGGGCAAATGCCAAGCTTCGGAGACAACGGCGTAGTGCCGCTTACGGTGAATTGTCGCTCGACGAAACCGGACTACGAATATGCACCGCTTTGGGGAAATGACCTGCGGGCGGAGTATTGGCAGTGGAATCACATTCCCGAGCTGTCGCTTGTGCATCGACCTGAGGGTGGCGAATCGTTGACCATCGAGACCGATGTGGTGGTAAATGAGCTGACAAAGGCGAGAAATGTGCTGACGCAGCGTCTGACCGGCCCTGTGACTACGGTGACGGTCTCTGTGGACGCGTCAGAGCTTCAGGACGGCGATTATTGCGGCATATGCGGCTTGCAATATGAATATGCGCATTTGGCCGTTACAAGGCGTTCCGGTGCGTTGTACGTGGTGCTGCAGAAGAAGGTGATTTTGCCGGAGCCGCCGGAGGGTGCGATTGTTGCGGAGAAACGTCGTGACGGGCAGTATGCTTGCGTTGTGGAGACCGCGAGGGAGCCGCTTGGTGGCAGCAGTGCGATTCTGCAAATGCGTGGTGACTTTACGGACATGCGCGATGTGCTGACGTTTGCATGGGGCGAGTCCGCGAACGGAGATGATCCGGGCGAAGGAATGCCGGGAGTTGTGCTCGGCGAGTCTATGCCGGAGCTTAAGGCAATCGGCGGGGAGCACAAGGTGCATTTTCGCTTAGAGCATTTTACCGGCTGTCGCGTCGGCCTCTTTGTTATGTCGACGGAGAAGGCGGGCGGAAGAGGAAGAATCAGTGATGTGCGCTATGAAGCGCAGTGATAGGCGCCCGAGGGGCGCCGGTGTTAGTGGCCGAAGGCCACGGTGTTAGACGAGCGGAGCTCGTCGGTGTTAGCGCCCGGAGGGCGCGGTGTTAGCTCCGCGTAGGGGCGGCGGTGATAGTGGCCGGAGGCCACGGTGTTAGCGCAGCAAGCAACGCGGTGATGGCTCCGCGTAGGGGCGGCGCGAAAGGAGAGGATTGAGATGAAGCGAATGGGTTTGTGGCGAGTGCTGTGTGCATTTGCGCTGTGCATTTTGCTAAGCGCTTGTGGTAAGCAGCCCGCGGAGTCGCCGACGGGCGAGGTGACGCCGTCGGGAACGGTCGAGGAAAATGAGACGAAATACGGCGAGATGCGCGAGCTGACGACGCAGGATATCGTGCTGGATATGGGCATCGGCATCAATCTCGGCAATACGATGGAGGCGACCGGCGGCACCGGAATTACGTCGGTGTATGGCTACGAGACGCTGTGGGGCAGCCCGATGATTACCCCGAATATGATCGCGGGCTACAAGAAGGCCGGCTTCGATTCGATGCGAATTCCCGTGGCGTGGTCCAACCTGATGAGCGAGGACTACACGATTAGCGAGGATTTGATGAACCGCGTGCAGGCCATCGTAAACTGTGTCTTGGAAAATGACATGTACGCCATTGTCAACATCCATTGGGACGGTGGCTGGTGGGAGAACTTCCCTAAGGATTACGACGAGTGTATGAAGAAATATACGCGCATTTGGGAGCAGATTTCCGAGCGCTTTAAGGACTACGGTGACAAGCTGATTCTCGAGTCGCTGAACGAAGAGGGCTGCTTTGATTCGGTGTGGAATCGCTACGGCGGGTCAAATGCACGGAAGCAAGAGGCATTTGACATACTCAACGACATCAACCAGAAGTTCGTTGACATCGTGCGCGGCTCCGGAAGCAACAACGCGAAGAGGCATTTGCTCATCGCGGGCTATGCGACCGACGTCGAGCTGACTTGCGACCCGTGCTTCCGCATGCCAAATGATCCGGCAGGACGTTGTGCGGTTTCGGTGCATTACTACACGCCGTCCACCTTCTGCATCCTGACCTCGGATGCCGATTGGGGAAAGGCCGACCCCGACTGGGGAACCGACGCGGACGTTGCGCTGCTCGAGCGGCATATGGATATGCTGAAGACGACCTTTGTGGACAAGGGAGTGCCGGTTATCATCGGTGAATACGGCGTTGCGAAGGGCAACAAGACCGAGGATATGGTGCGTCTGTACATCACGACTGTGGCGCGTGAGGCGTATGAGCGTGGCATGTGCCCGATGCTTTGGGACACAACCGGTTCGCACTATAACCGTACGTTGGCGAAAATGCTCGATCCGCAGATGGAGGCGGAGTTTAAGGTGATAGCGGCCGAAGGGCGTAAGTGATAGCCGAGCAGCGATCGGCGGTGTTAGCGCCCAAAGGGCGCGGTGATGGCTCCGCGAACGGGCGGTAGCGCAGCAATGGAGGTTGAGATGATGGATATGCTTTGTTTGGAGGCGATTGGTGATGACGAGAGTGTTCTCGTTGTGTTTGGCGGAGAGGAGTACACGACCGCACACGTTCGCCGATTGATTTTAGAGACGATTGCCTTGCTCGGTGAGCAGGGGCAGCAGGCCGATTTGGGGCCGGAGACGAGATACGGAACCTCGGCAGAGGAAACCATCGAGGTGTTGATGGCGCTGCTGGCGTTCGTGACGCTCGAGGACGTCACCGCATTTGGCCAAATAACCGACGCACAGCGTTACACCGCAGTGCGCACACTCGATATCGTGCGCGACCGCGCAGGTACCGGTCCGTATGAGAAGCAAGATCTCGGAGCGTTGCAGTACTTGCTCAAGGGATATCGATGCTGCTAGATAGACGAAAGAAAATCGCCCAAGCGTTTTGAAACGCCGGGCGATTTTTTATTGTGAGGTGTGATGTTTTTCGTGTGATAAGCGGAGCTGCCAGATGGCAATCACGGTCCGCACAAACTGTTAGATGGAAGTCACGGCCCGCACAAACTGCTTTGGCTTTTCGGCGTGGATGCCGTGTCCGCAATCAAAATGCTCTATTTCCATATTCTCAATCAAGGTATTGACCAGCTGCAAATCCTCTTCGGACAATGCGCCCTGCAACAAGCCGTTCTCGCCTATCGTTGTGTTTGCTTTCATGAATAGCGTTTTGCATTTGATCCGGGAGAGCAGCTCGCGGTAATCCACATCATCATGGAAGGAATCCTCGTAAAATGCTTCTCCGAAGCGAGGGTCGTAATACTGCAATCCGTTGAAGCTCTCCAAAAACTTTTTGGGCCAGAACGGGACCTTCAAGTTCTTTTCGGGGTGCTTGGTTCGGTACTTCAAGGCGAAGCTACTCAGCTTTTCTCGAATCGTCTCGCGCGAATCGTCGGGAAAGAAGTGCCAACAATATTGGTTTGCAAAATAGTAATACACAAAATCGGTTTCTTCGCTCTGCTGCAGAAAGCTGTGGCAAACAGAAGATAGGTCCAGATAATTATATGTGTTGTAGCGTCTTTCGCCCTGGCTTGAAAAGAAGGGCGGATCTTCTAACAGTAGCTTGGTGCATTTGTCGCAATGAGCCGCGATATATGCCGCAATCAGTCCGCCGGACGAATGGCCCAGAACGGCCACCGTATCGCAAATGACATTTTCGATAAATGCGATCATATCCTTGCCGATGCTGACCAGATTGTATTTGTCCGGATTGTGAGAACTCATTCCGTGCCCGTAATAATCGACCAAGTATACATGATAGTGCTTCGCAAGCTTTGCAAGGACCTGATGGAAGCTGGACGAATTGGTTCCCTGAGCGTGGAGCAATAAGAGCTTTGCCTCTGCCTCACCGGCCTCATAGTAGTGAAGAACGCTTTTGTCGTCTATTTTGTATTGTGCGCTGTGAATCTTCATGCTGTAGTTCCCTCCCTCCGTAAAATCAACGATATCAATAATTTCTTCAACGTACGCGGAGCCCTCACCGCCGCTTGCAGCGGCTAACACCGGCGAGCTCCGCTCGTCTAACACTGCTCGCTATGCGAGCTATCACCGTCGGCCATCGGCCGACTACCACTGCGCTACCACCGATGCGCCATCACTTCTTCCTCAACACCCACACATATTTCCCGGTATCTTCGGTGCTCTTGTAGTAGTCTCCGTATATCTGTACGACTTCAAAGCCACAGAGTTCAATCAAATACAAAAGCT
>JAZODS010000048.1:0-2504 GCA_045597165.1 Lachnospiraceae bacterium
ATTTTGGCACTGCTGCTCCTTTCCTTTGCAGGCTGCGGAGAAGACGAGGAACTGCCGGAGTTGGGGTGCACCGTTGATGTGCTTATTGATAAGGACAACTTTAACGATTGGGAGGTCGGAATTCCGCTGTTTTCGCCGGAACTGGCAAGTCAGATTCCTGCCATTTGGGAATATGAAGCGACGTTGTTGATCTCCGAAAACGGAGTCGAGCTTGCAGATAAAATGCCACGAGTTTATTACGACAATAATGAAGAATATCGAAATCGGCGTGAAGATGCTTGGAAGCTGTTGAAGGAAATCGAAGAAGCTTCGGAGTATGTGGAACAGTGTGAAAAGGAACAATGGTTCGATACGTTGTTTTGTGTGGAGCAGTATGTTGTGGCATATCACTTTGTAGGAAGCGATTGGACTAACGATGAAGATGGCAACATTACCGGCGCAGATAGTGTATTCATGATTTATGACATAGAGACAAAGGAAATCGAATACCTGGCATTTATCGAGTATACGAAGAATTATATACGAGACTATCGTGGAGATATCTTCATGTTGGAAGAGAGCGACGAGACCGCAGAGTAGGAAAAATAGAATGAGTAAGCATTTTTTTAGACAAGAGGGAGGCAGTAGAGATGATCAGCTATACGACAAGCAAGAAACTATTTTTGTTGTGCTTGATGGCACTCCTGCTCCTTTCCCTCGCAGGCTGCAAAGGAGACGAGGAATTGCCGGAGCTGGGGTGCACCGTTGATGTGCTTATTGACAAGGACAACTTTAACGATTGGGAGGTTGGGATACCGATAGAGTCGCCGGAATATGCGGGGGGCTTGCCGCGTCACGAGGGGACGATGCTGCTGTCTGAGGCGGGCACGAGTCTGAGTGAGGAGCAGAACAAGCTCGTCTACAAGAGGACGAAGGAGCATGTCGATGAGTTGAAGGAGGCTTGGGAGCTGCTTGAGACGATAGAGGAGGTTTCGGAGTACGTCAAATGCTGCGCAGAGGTCGGAGATACTTCGGCGGAGAGCTTTCATTCGGTGTATTTTGCGGACGGGTACGTATTTGCCTATCATTTTCTGAATCAAGTGGATAGCGACGCGGACGGGAATATAACCGGTGCGAAGAGCGTGTTTATGATCTACGAGGCGGAGACGAGAGAGGTGGAATACTTGGCGTTGGTCGAGTATACGAAGAACTTCATCTATCAGACGAATTACGACATCTTTCCGGTGGAGGATGAGGTAGAGGAAGAGTTAGAGGAATAGAATAGGACACCATGTGGCTGCACGGGCTGTGCAAGGCATGGTGTCCTTTTTTGTTCTTGAGTTTGGTTGCGTCTTTCGGATGAGGCCTCTGTGTCTGTTGGCTGGGCCTTTGCGCCGGCCGCTTCGGCTGTTGGCTGGGTCTTTGCGCCGGCGTCTGCGGGTGCTAGAACGTGCGTCCTACGTATTCATCGGAAATGCTCTTTTCGAGCAGGCGTACCTCTCCCTCGAATTCTCGTGCGGAGACGAGGTGACAGCCTTCGCCGCGGATGATCATTTGCTCGAGACCGTCGGAGGTGGCTACGCGAACGTAGTATTTGCGCCCGTGGGTGTGGGCAAAGCGTTCAATGTACTGGTCCGCAGTCTCGGCCTCCTTCGTATACACGACGTGGATGTTGTGATAATCGAGAGCCTCGGTTGCGTGACCGGCCACGCGGTAAGCGTCGAAGACGACGATGAGCGTGCAACGTTTAACGGCCTGATAGTTGCATAGGATGTCCAGCAGGCGGCCGCGTGCGCCGTCGAGATTGTCCTTCGCCAGCTCGGCTAGCTCGGGCCAGGCAAATACGATGTTGTAGCCGTCGACGAGGAGATAGTTCTCCCCTGCATTTTGATACGTCTCCTGACCGCGGTAGGGCTTAGCGTCCTCGCTGCTGCGCAGGCGGCTCTTCTTGTAGGGAGCGGAGGCCTTGCGGTTGGCGTGGTACGTGCGGCTCAAAATCTCGTCGATTTCCTCGGTTCCGAGTGCAAGATCCAGCTCCTCCATGCGGGAGGCGGGCTTGCTTCGGCGGGAGGCCCGTTGCGTCGGAGCGTCCCCTGTCGTGAGCTCGTCCGTGGGCTCAAGTACGGACTCCAAATGCATAACATTCGGCACCTCGTACCACGGCACGGTAAAGCCGGCGCCGTGAGCGCAAAATACGGAATCCGCGGGATTGTCTATGTCGCGCACGGGGTCGTAGGCAAATGCGTCAAGCACCTCCTCGGTATTGTGGCAGGGCGCATAGCCCTTCAAGCGACATTGCAGGCTGCCGAGACCTCTCGTATAGCCAAGCACGTCGGCTGCGTAATCGCCGAGAGCCGCAACCGGCACAGTACCGGTCAACGTCACGTCGGAGTCGCTGCTTTCTAAGGTAAATGCTGCGCTCATGCGCTCGAGGTCGGTCATGGCGCGTCCTACATTTTCCTGAGGGACGGTGAGTGAGAATTCGTACACCGGCTCCAGCAGAACGGACTCGGCCTGCATCAGGC
>JAZODS010000049.1:0-9005 GCA_045597165.1 Lachnospiraceae bacterium
TTCGCATTTTTCACGAACAAGTGGTTTGTGTTTGAAAGCAAGACCGAGACAAAGGGACTGATGCTTCGTGAGATGGCCACATTCTTCGGTGCGCGTGTGTTCTCCGGAATCTTCGAGATTTTGTTGCCGCCGGCACTCATCTTTGTAGGTGTGAAGCAGGCGTTCTTCGGAATCGAAGGAGGTATTGCAAAGGCAATTACGAGTGTAGTGGTCATTGTGTTGAACTACGTTTTGAGCAAGCTCGTGGTGTTCCGTAAAAAGCCGGAGCAGACGCAGGCGTAAGTTGTGGAAGCAATCATCGCGGAAGCACCTGTAAGTGGTGCGTAGAAGGCATGCAAGTTCACGCATTTTCCTTTTTGCATACACAATTTGAACAAATATTTTTTGTATGCTAGCAACAGTGAAGTGCATTTGCAGAAATGCCAAAGTGGAGGTTTAGGATGTATTCACCTGAGGATGATTTGATGTTGGAGACAGAGTCTGCGGAAGAGGTTAAGCCCGCAGAGCCGCAACGCGATTATGAGAAGGATCCGTGGGCGGAGGGAACAATTGAGAGCACCGAGGCAGAGGCGGTAGAAGAGCCGACGCCCGTTTACGATGAATATTTGAGCAATCTCGAGCGTGTGGAAGAGGAGCCGAAGAAGAAGTCGGGTCGCTCTTTTTGGGAGCATGCGAGTCTGTTGATTGTCAGCGCCATCTTGTTCGGCGCAATTGCAGGAGGCGTTTTCGTGGGCGTTACGGCACTTGGCCGGTATTTTAGTGACAAGAACGGCCCTGCCGATAAGATTGAGCTTGGTGACGTGAGTGAGAACGATAAGCCGAGCAACCGCGGCGAGGTGAAGCTCGAGAGTGTGGGTACGCCGTCCAGCGAGGGTGGAGAGGTAAGCAACCTCGTATCGGTAACGGATGTTTCCGCCGTGGTAGAGAGTGTGATGCCTGCGGTCGTAGCCATCAACTGCTTTGAGACGTATGTTTCGCAAGGCTGGTATGGTAGCGGCGAGGAGACTGAGGTTATGAGTGGCTCGGGCTCCGGTATTATTGTAGGACAGAACGACGTTGAGGTGCTGATCGTGACGAATAACCACGTAATCGACGGCGCTGAGCGTATTACGATTTCATTTTGTGATGACTCTGAGGTGGACGGAACGGTAAAGGGAGCGGCGCCTTCTTCGGATTTGGCTGTCGTTGCAGTGAAGTTTGATAACCTTTCGGATGAGACCTTGTCCGCAATCCGCATCGCAAGACTCGGCAACTCCGACGAGGTCGTTGTAGGCCAGATGGCCATTGCAATCGGCAATGCTCTCGGATACGGTCAGTCGGTTACGGTCGGATATATTAGTGCAAAGGATCGTCAGGTGACGGTAGAGAACGTGACGTACACGTTGATTCAAACCGATGCGGCAATCAATCCGGGCAACAGCGGCGGTGCGTTGTTGAATCAGTACGGTGAGGTAATCGGAATCAACTCCGTGAAGTACTCGGATAGTGCGGTAGAGGGCATGGGCTTTGCGATTCCGATTAGCAACATTACGGACATCATCGCTGATTTGAGCAATCGTGAAGAGGTTTCCGAGGAGGAGGCAGGATTCCTCGGCATCCAAGTAGGAAAAGAAATCACAGAGGAATACTCCAACATGCTCGGAATTCCGCAGGGCATCTATGTCAACGACGTCGTAAAGGGCTCGCCCGCAGATAAGGGCGGCATCTATGCCGGAGACATCATCGTTAAGGTTGATGATGTGAAGGTTACTACGATGAGCGATTTGCAGAACTTCCTCAGCTATACTAAGGCCGGAACGAAGGTGAAGGTAACGGTACAGCGAATTCGCAACGGCGAATACAAAGAGATGGTGCTCGACATTACGCTGTCTCACAAGCCTGCCAACTAAGGGTGGTACGAAAGTCGCCAAGGCTACAAGGAACAAAACAACAAGTGAATGAGTCACATAAGAAAGACTCCCGGTATATACTGAAAGAAAGTATGTATCGGGAGCTTTTTTATGTGGAAGAGGAAAATGCTTTTTATGATCTCGGCCTTGCTGTGCATTTGGCTGTGTGTGGCATGTGAGGAGGAGAAGACAAATGCAATTGTTCTCAACGAGGTAGCACACTCTGCATTTTACGCGCCTCAGTATGTGGCGTATGAGCTGGGCTATTTTGAAGAGGAAGGCATCGATGTTACAATCGTAAACGGCGGTGGTGCCGACAAGACGATGACGGCGCTGTTGTCGGGAGAGGCGGACATCGGATTCATGGGCTCGGAGCAGAGCGTCTTCGTATACAATCAAGGCATCGAGGATAAGGTTGTAAACATCGCACAGCTGACAAACCGCGCCGGCAACTTCTTGGTGGCGAGAAAAAGTCTGATTGACGATGGTACCATTCAGGCGGAGAAGGACGCGGACGGCAATTATGTGTTTGACTGGGAACAGTTAAAGGGAAGAGTCGTTGTCGGCGGAAGAGCGGGCGGTATGCCGCAGATGGTTTTTGAATATATCCTGAACGAGAAGGGCATTGCGAAGGATAGCATGGAAATGATTCAGAACATCGATTTCGGCCTGACCGGCCAGGCATTTGCCTCCGGAACGGGAGATTTTACGGTTGAATTCGAGCCGGCCGCATCCGCGCTCGAGGAGCAGGGCGTGGGAGTTGTCGTTGCATCGTGCGGCGTAGAGAGCGGTTATGTTCCGTATACGGCGTATTGTGTACGTGAAGAGTATCTCGAGGAAAATGCGGAACAGGTGCAGAGCTTTGTGAATGCGATTCAAAAGGGAATGGACTACGTTCGCTCGCATTCTTCCGAGGAAATTGCGAAGGTTATCGCACCGCAGTTTGAGGGCTTTACAGTGGCGCAGCTGACGGAAATCGTGGAGCGGTATAAGCAGCAGGATACTTGGAAGGAGAATCTCGTATTCGAAGAGAACGCCTTTGTCTTGATGCAGGATATTCTTGAATTATCGGGCGAATTGAAGGCGAGAGTGCCGTACGCTGACCTCGTAAACAACGACTTCGCAAAGAAGGCCGCGGAAAAATAAAGCAAACACCACATATTGTGGCAAGAAAGGAAGCAGACAACAAGGTAATGTGGGCAGACTACACTTGTGGTCTGCTTTTTTTCGAAAAAAAGATGCGAAAATGCGTCGCATTTGCTTGACACGAATATGCCGCAATGCTAATATGATAGTGTATTGGTAAATGACTCAGCTTCTTATGGGGTTTACTCACCAATGAATTGTCCGTTAGTACTTAAACTATATAATTAAGGAGGGAATACACTATGGACAAGTTCTTTAAGATTTCTGAGCGTGGTTCATCGGTAAAGACCGAGATCGTTGCCGGTCTTACTACCTTTTTTGCAATGGCTTACATTGTCATTACGAACCCGAATCAGATCGTTAGCTTTAGTCACCTGAATGAGGGTGCAGATCCTGCTTTCCAGCAGATTTGGAACGCGGTATATATCGCTTCCATCCTCGTTGCCGTTATCGGTACGTTGTTGATGTCTTTGTATGCGAAGATGCCTTTTGCTCAGGCATGTGGTATGGGACTTAACTCCTTCTTCTTCGTATCCTTTATTCTTCCCGTAGTAATCTCGGGTGGATCGGGAGATGCTTTGGTTGACGGTTATCAGGCCGGTCTTGTTATCATCTTGGTTTCCGGTTTGATCTTCTTGATCCTTTCCGTTACCGGTCTTCGTACAATGATTGCTAAGGCACTTCCGGATTGCTTGAAGAAGGCAATTCCCGCAGGTATCGGTTTGTTCATCGCATTCATCGGTTTCCAGAACGTTGGTATCATCCAGGCGAACCAGTATACGCTTGTACAGTTCGTAGATATCCACACCGCAATCGATGGCGATGCATTCAAGACGGTTCTTCCTGCAATCCTTGCATTGCTTGGCGTAATCATTATCGCATTGCTTGACCACTACAAGGTAAAGGGCTCCGTGCTTTGGAGTATTGCCGGTGTTACCGTGCTTTACTACTTGCTCATGTGGGAGCTTCCGAGCTTTGAGCTTTCCAAGATCGGCGAGACCTTCTCCGATTTCGGTAAGATCGGTATTACGGGTGTATTCCAGGCACAGTCTTGGAAGGATGCTTTCTCCGGCGAGATGATCGGTGGTATCTTCTCCGCATTGATTCTCATCTGTACGTTCTGTCTCGTAGATATGTTTGATACGATCGGTACTCTTTACGGCACCGCTTCTCAGGCTAACATGTTGACCGAAGATGGTGATCCGGTTAACGTTGATCAGTGTATGGCAAGCGATTCTATCGCTACCGTAGCAGGCGCTGTTCTCGGCACCTCTACTTGTACGACGTTCGTTGAGTCTGCAGCAGGTGTTGCAGCAGGCGGTAGAACCGGTCTTACAAGCTTGGTAACGGCAGCATGCTTCGCACTTTGCTTGTTCCTCAGCCCCATTGCTTCCATCGTTCCGGGTTGTGCAACGGCTCCGGCTTTGATTTACGTTGGTGTATTGATGCTTAAGGGCTTCGGTAATGTTGATATGACGGAAGCACGTAGTGCGGTTCCTGCATTCCTCGCATTGATCATGATGCCTCTTACCTACTCCATCTCCAATGGTATCGGTCTTGGCGCAATCGCTTACGTATTGATTACCTTGTTTGGTAAGAAGTACACAAAGAAGGATATTCCGATCACGGTTATCGCTATCCTGTTCGTATTGAAGTTCTGTTTCGTTACGATGTAATGAACTAAGAAACATAAGAAGCTGTATAAAAAGAATCAGCGAGCTCCGCAAGGGGCTCGCTGATTTTTGTATTGCCGTATTACTTTGTATTAAGCGTAATGTCTTACTCTGCGAAAATCTCTTCCTCGGTGCTCTCAGCAGGTACTTCCTCTGCAAGCTCCTCATCATCCAAGAGATCATCATCGAACTCCTCAAGATAGTTCGGTGTGCAGTAACGATAAACTGCATAAGCGATGCCGGCGATTACTACGATAGCGCCAACGATAGCAAGAATCATGTACAGAGTCTTGTTACAAGACTTCTCTTCACATTCACAACAACAATTCTTCATAATAAGTCCTCCCTAATAATGAATCTAAAACTTATGTGCAGGTCACGTTACGCTCTTCGCAAATGCAACCGTGTGAGTGCAAATGCGGTGATGGTAACGGAGTGTGTCGCAAGCACAGCTGCTATATAACAGTATGCCGACATCTAATAAAATTATAGCATGCTTTTATTGAGTTTCAAGTAAAAAATGATAATTCGCAAAACTTTTACCACGGTGATTGTGAATTATCTAATCGACCTTGACAAGCTTGGCAAAGGAGGCGAGCATTCGCTTCGGAGTGTCACCGAATTGTACGGTGACTTCAAAGTCTTTCGTACCCTTTGTGAGCTCGAGTACGGTACCGATTCCGAACTTGCTATGCGAAACACGATCGCCGACTTGGTAGCCCAGCTCCGATGCATCGCGGATTCCCATGTCCTTTCCGAGCGTAATGCCGGAAGAGCGGTTGCCGGTAGAAGAGCTGCCCGCGTAGGAATTGCTTGCATACGGATTACTCGCGTACGGATTGCTTGCATACGGATTGCTTGCATACGGATTGCTCGTATTGGAGTTGCTTGCGTAAGGATTGCGATATGTCCGACTTGAACCGGTGGAAGAGGAGCGTGACTCTGAACCGCCGGAAGTGCGAGAACCGGTGCTACGTCCCGAACTACTGCCGAACAATGCGGAGAAGATGTCGGAACCACCGGAAGGCGCCTTGCGACTGCCTCGTGAGATCGAGGAACTGTCAAAGTAATCATCCTCCTGCTCGTAGGAACGACGGGAGCTACCGTAGCCTGAGCCGCCGAAGCCGCCGCCCATGTCACTGCGTTTCCACGTAACAAGGTGTCTCGGAAGCTCGTTGATAAAGCGTGACGGTGCATTGTATTGAATCTCGCCACGCGTCATGCGCTGCTTTGCACCGCTGAGATAGAGGTGCTTCTTAGCTCGGGTAATACCAACGTAGCAGAGGCGTCGTTCCTCTTCAATCTCTTCGTCGGCATTCTCCGATTCTAAGCACATCGCACTCGGGAAAAGACGTTCCTCCATACCGCACAGGTACACGCGCTCGAACTCAAGTCCCTTAGCGCTGTGAAGTGTCATGAGCACGACATAATCTTCAACTTCTTCGACTTCATCCACGTCAGACACGAGGGCAACCTCAGACAAGAAATCGCTGAGAGTTGGCTCGGTCGGAGCATTTTCCTCATAAAATGCGAGCTTGTTAATCAACTCGTTGATATTCGCCATACGGTCATCGTACGACTCGGGGTCCTCCTCCTTGAGCATCTCGGCATAGCCGGTTGCCTCGAGAATGTCGGGGACAATCTGCTTCAAGTCGTAGCCGGGGCGCTGGAGATTGCTGCGCAGCGTATCAATGGTAGCAACGAAGCGCTGAATCTTCGCAGAGGCACGGTTGAGCTCCGGAATATAGTCGGAGGCAACTAAGGCATCGTAAAATGTCAGGCCTCTTTGTATCGCATAGTCATTTACACGGGCAATGGTCGTCTCTCCGATACCACGTCTCGGTACATTGAGAATTCGGCGCACGGCTAAACCGTCCATGCCGTTGTCAATCGTCTTGAGATAGGAGAGCAAGTCCTTGATTTCCTTGCGGTCGTAGAAGCCGACACCGCCAACGAGCTTGTGCGGCACACCGCGATAAATCATCTGCTCCTCGAAGCTTCGGGACTGCGCGTTCGTACGATACAAAATTGCGAAGTCGCGATAGCCTGCCTCGCCTTTTTCCACGAGAGAAGCAATCTCGGACACAATCTCGCGAGCCTCGTCGCGGTCGGAATCGTAGGTAGTATAGCGAATGGGGGAGCCATCCGTCTCCGCAGTCCAAAGGGCCTTGTCCTTTCTGCCGTAGTTGTGAGCAATCACAGCATTGGCCGCAGAAAGAATGTTGCCGGTGGAGCGGTAGTTCTGCTCAAGCTTGATGACTACCGCGTCAGGGTAGGTCTTTTCGAAATCCAAGATGTTTCGTATGTTCGCTCCGCGGAAGCGATAAATCGACTGGTCATCATCGCCCACGACGCAGAGATTCTGCTCAATCTCACCGTACTCGTTGCGGTGGTTCGCCAAAAGACGTATGAATTCAAACTGCGCCACATTCGTGTCCTGGTACTCGTCCACGAGAATGTAGTGGAAGCGGTTTCGGTAGTACGTAAGCGCCTCTTCGCTCGTATGGAACAGCTCGACGGTCTTCATCAACAAATCGTCGAAGTCAAATGCGTTATTGCTTCGAAGCGCCCGCTGGTATGCCATATAGATGGTACCGAGCTGCTTCGTATTGCGGTCGTGCCCCTGTGCCAGTACTTCCTCCGGCGTAATCAGCTTGTTCTTCGCGTTGGAAATCTCGGAAAGAAAATGCTTCGGCGGGAACTTCTTCGGATCGACATTGTGCTCGCGCAAAAGCTCGCGCATCAATCGCTTCTGATCGTCGGTGTCGTAAATCGAAAAGTTCGTATCGTAGCCGACAGCGTCCGCAAAGCGACGGAGAATTCGCACGCAGGTGGAGTGAAAGGTGCTAACCCACACGTTCTCGGCACCGTAGCCTACTAAGGAGTCCACTCGCTCGCGCATCTCTCTTGCAGCCTTGTTCGTAAAGGTGATGGCCAAGATATGAAACGGATTGACACCGCATTCTTCAATCAAATAAGCAATGCGGTGCGTAATGACACGGGTCTTGCCCGAGCCTGCACCGGCCAAAATCAGCAGCGGCCCCTTGTCGTGAAAGACAGCCTGTCTCTGCATCTCATTTAACGAATCGTAGATACCCATTCTCGGTCTCCTTTGCTGCAAAATCGAATGTATGTTCATTTTAACATATCCGAGGGAATTGCACAAGGGCATATTTGAGGCCGCAGCAAATGCATGGAAATGCTTTTGCCAAGCACGACAGATGCGCAGATTGCTTGACATGTAGTAATCTATACTATATAATGTGACAAAAGCGACTCGAGATGCGAAAAAGCATTTTGCGAGGTACACGACGGGAAGGAGCAGACAAGATGAGTACAGATTGGCGTCATTATCTCCGAGAGCTGTTGGCCGGCTTGACAAGCACGGACTATATTATGCCGTATAACATTCCGAACATTGATCTGTATATGGATCAGGTGACGAAATTCATGGACGAGCATTTGGAGACGACAAAGCGTTACGACAAGGACAAGCTTCTTACGAAGACGATGATCAACAACTATACGAAGAATGATTTGCTTCCGAGCCCGGTCAAGAAGAAGTATAGCAAGGATCACATGTATTTGCTCGTCTTCATCTATTACCTGAAGAGCTTCCTTAGCATCCGCGACGTGCAGCAGATAGTAGGTCCGATGACCGAGATGTTTTACGGTGAGGACAAGGAGGTTTCGCTTGAGGACATCTACAAGGAGATCTTCCAGATTGAAGAGTCTATGGTTGCCGAGCTTGGCAAAGACGTTATGAACAAGTTCTTGTATTCGACTAAGACATTTTCCGAGGTTAAGGATCCGGAGGCGCGCGAGTTTTTGAACATTTTCAGCTTCATCAGTATGATGAGCTTTGATGTATACCTTAAGAAGCAGATGATACAGAAGATTATCGATGATTTGCTTAAGACAGAGGAAGAACCCGAGCAGGGAGAGAACTAAAGCATATAAAATGAGGCTGTGCTCCGTTCGGAACACAGCCTTTTTTGCAAATGCTTATTGTTCTTCCTTCATGCGGGCAAATACGAGCTCGTAGCCGTCGTTGCCGTATGTGAGCGAGCGATTCACGCGGCTGATGGTCGCGGTAGAAGCGCCGGTCTGCTCGGTTATTTCGATTTTTTTCTTTCTCTCGGTATTCATTGTATCTACCTCAAAACGCTGCGAAACGGACAGAAGCTCGTTGATTGTGCAGACATCCTGGAAAAATGCATAGCACTCGTCCAACGACTCAAGCGTAAGGATGGCACGAAACAGCTTATCAACAGAAGGGGTATGAATATCTTTTCCC
>JAZODS010000050.1:0-6295 GCA_045597165.1 Lachnospiraceae bacterium
ACAGACTCTTCTTTGAAATTGAAGACCGCAAGGTAACGACGTGCGCATTCTTCGTCATGTGATGTCCACGCGGCACCGGTTTCGTCGCGCCAAAGCTGTCTGGGCTCGACACCGTATTGCTGCATGCGCAGAAGGCCCTCATTTGTCAAAAGGGAAAGGGTCCATTCGTCGAGTAGCGTCGGGCAGGCTCCGAGCATCAACGGCGATCGGAAGATGCACCAAAGCGTCATCAGTGTCTCCTGCTCGGGCTTCGTCAGCTGGCAATCGCGCTCCTCGCCGAAGCCTCTGGCGATGCGACCAAGCGGAAGCATATCGCAATCCGGCCAACAACCGGGCTTTACATGGCTCTGCCACACGTCACATCGCTCGAACATCGCATGCACAAGGCCCCATCTATCCCACAAATCGTCCGTGACGCGCCACATATTCGAATGCTTCGCGTACCACTCCGCCTGCTCGATACGCGCCGGTCCCGGGGAAAGGCTGAATACCATCGGACGTCCGCAACGCTCAATCGCCTCATGCAGCATCCGTGTCTCCTCACGCGCGGAGGGCATGTCCATGCGGCAAATGTCGTCGCATTTGACAAAATCCACGCCCCACGACGCGTACAACTCGAAAATCGAATCGTAATACGCCTGCGCCCCCGGTTCATTTGGGCGCAAACCGTACATGTCCGGATTCCAAAAGCAAATGGACGCCGGGTCCGCCAGCTCATTTGCCGTCCGATCCGTCCCGAGCACAGGCAAATGCAAATGCGCGGCCATACGCGGAATTCCTCTCATAATGTGAATGCCGAATCGAAGGCCGAGGCTGTGCACATACTCTGCCAGCGGCGCAAAGCCCTTGCCACCCACGGAGGACGGGAATTTGTCCGGACACGGCAAAAGGCGTCCGTACTCATCCATCTCGACCTTGCCGAACGGTATGTACTGGTGCTTCGGCTGCTGCGTGCCCGTGTCGTACGCGTACCACTGGATGTCCACAACGACATAATCCCAGCCGTACGGCTTCAAATGCTCCGCCACAAAACGTGCATTTTCACGGAACTCCTCCTCTGTCACCGTCGTATCATAGTAATCGTAGCTGTTCCACCCCATCGGCGGACGCAAACAAAATGTGTTGTCCATTGTTTCAACCTCTTGATGGCGGGCAATGCCCGTGGTGATAGCGCAGCGGAGCTGCGCGGTGATATGCGGGCGATGCCCGCAGTGATAGCAGCGCGATGCGCTGCGGTGATAGCCGCCGGTGGCGGCGGTGATAGGCTCCGCGAAAGAGCTACGCAGTGATATGCGGGTGATGCCAGCGGTGATGGCTCCGCGAGGCGCTAACACTGTCGGCTCCGCTGGCTACAACTGCGGGCTCTGCCCGCTAACACTGTCGGCAAAGGCGACATATCACCGTCGGCTCCGCCGACTAACACGTACTCGCAACGAGTCCGCGAAGCGGACTTGTTGCGAATATCACTCCTCTATAGTATACTATACAATATACCGGCAAAAATACAAGCGCCTTCTGCCCTACTTGCGGCACAAAGCGCAGATCGGAGAACACATGAAACTGAATTACAAAAGAACTATTTTGATTGGACTCGCCTTTCTGTCCATCTCGGCATTTTGGCAAATGTACGACAACATCGTTCCGTTGATTTTGAAGAACACCTTCGGACTTGGCGAGACCGTAACCGGTGGTATTATGGCGGCCGACAACGTGTTGGCGCTGTTCCTCTTGCCTCTCTTCGGTGCACTATCCGACAAGGTTTCCACGCCGATTGGAAAGCGCATGCCGTTCATTCTTACGGGAACCGCTTTGGCAAGCATCTTTTTGATGGTCCTTCCGATTGCAGACCGCACCGCAAATCTGCCGATGTTTATCATCGTGCTGTTTTTCCTGCTGCTCTCTCTCGGTTTATATCGTTCCCCGGCGGTAGCTCTTATGCCCGATCTCACGCCGAAGGAGCTTCGTAGTAAGGGAAATGCAATCATCAACCTGATGGGTGCTGTCGGCGGCGTATACTCGCTTGCCATGATCGGTGTTCTCGTCGGAGACGGAGACCGTCCGAGTTACCTGCCGCTTTTCATCGCGGTAATGGCAATCATGATTGTGAGCGTTCTGATCCTGTTCGCAACTATCCGTGAAAATGCTCTTCGTGCCCAGATGCCGGAGGAGCCCGCAGAACCCGCTAAGGACGAAGCAGACACCAAGACGCGCACACCGCTTCCCCCTGCCGTACGCCGCAGTCTTATCTTTTTGCTGCTGTCGGTATCCCTTTGGTACATAGCTTACAATGCCGTAACAACTGCATTTTCCCGCTATGCAACTACCGTTTGGGGACTCGAGAACGGTGGCTATGCGAATTGCCTTCTCGTGGCAACCGCAGCTGCAATTATCAGCTACTTGCCCATCGGTTTTCTTTCCTCGAAGATCGGTAGAAAGAAGACGATTTTGATTGGTGTCTCGATTCTTGCATGCAGCTACTTCGGTGCCGCATTGTACAACAGCTACCACACTACGATGATCATCTTCTTCTGTTTGATCGGTTTTGCTTGGGCAGCGATCAACGTCAACTCCTTCCCTATGGTTGTAGAGATGTGTACCGGAAGTGACATCGGTCGTTATACAGGCTACTACTACACATTTTCCATGTCGGCACAGGTGATTACTCCGATTCTGTCCGGTGTTTTGCTTGAGCATGTATCGTATCGTACGCTCTTCCCGTACTCCGTATTTTTCAGCGTATGTGCGGGCATCACGATGCTGTTCGTAAAGCACGGTGATTCCAAGCCGCAGAAGAAGGCGAGTTTGCTGGAAAGCTTCGCGGATGAGGAGTGATAGCGGGCGAAGCCCGCAGTGATAGGCGCTGAAAGCGCCGTGTGATTGGCGCAGCAAGCAACGCCGGTGGTAGCGCTGCAAGGCTGCGCGGTGTTAGTCGGCGGTGCCGACGGTGTTAGCGCTGCAAGGCTGCGCGGTGTGGGCTCCGCGAAATTACCGCGATGTATAATCTTCGGGGCCGGCGAATACGCTTTTACTAATTTCCCATTGAGGTTTTTTATGATCGTTTTGTATTGTATTTTAGGTGCGGTTGCGGTGCTTTTTGTACTGTACCTGTTTCTCATCGCACCGCGTATGTTCCGCAAGCCGGACCGCACTCCGTTTCTGGGCGTGCACTACGCGCATCGCGGTTTGTTTGACAACGAGGCCGGCGTTCCCGAGAACTCGCTCAAAGCATTTGCCCGAGCTGTCGAGGCCGGCTACGGAATCGAATTGGACGTTCAGCTCAGCAAGGACGGACATACGGTTGTATTTCACGATTCTTCTTTGAAGCGCATGTGCGGTGTCGACGGAAATGTTCGCGACTACACCCTGAAGGAGCTTCAGTCGATGCGACTTTTGAATTCGACCGAGACCATCCCCACATTTGCCGAGGTGCTTGCGGTTGTCGGTGGAAAGGTGCCTTTGATTGTCGAGTACAAAGCCGATCTTCGACCGGATGATGTATGTACGCGTGCGGACGCGCTTCTGCAAAACTATAAGGGTGCGTACTGCGTCGAGTCGTTTCACCCGGGTGCGGTGCTTTGGTACCGCCGAAACCGTCCGAGCGTTATGCGCGGCCAGTTGAGTGAGGAGTATTGGAAGCGCCCTGCGGCTCGCGGCAATCTCGCGCTACTGGCAATGCAATATCTTCTCAGCAACGTCGCTACACGACCGGATTTCATCGCTTACGAGCATCACGGAAAATGCAATGTATCCCGCCGACTCTGTCGTGCATTTGGCGCACTTTCCGTGGCGTGGACGATCAAAAGCAAGCAAGAATATGAGGCCGCAAAAGAATTTTACGACCTCTTCATCTTCGATAGTTTCAGACTATAGCTGCAACTCCTATCGACCTATATTGGCTGTCGCACAGGCAAGCAAGATGCTTCGTGCGGCAGTCTTTTTTATGTCAAGCCAAGTACATTGCCGATTAGATAAATCACCCCGAGCGTCCAGCTTCCGATAATGCCGAACAAGATGACCGGTCCGGCAATCTTGAAAATGGAGCTGCCGATTCCGTACACCTGACCTTCTGTGCGGAACTCAATCGCACACGACGCTACCGAATTCGCAAAGCCCGTAATCGGCACAACCGTTCCCGCGCCGGCATAGCGCGCAAGCCAACCGTACCAGCCGAGGCCGGTCGTAATGATCGACAAAATGATCAAGGTGATGGTTGTCCACAGCTGTGCATTTTTCAAAGTACAGCCAAAGCTCTGATACAGGGTGGTTAGAGCTTGTCCGAGTGTACAGATCAGTCCGCCGATGACAAATGCACGAATCAGATTCATAATTCGCGAGAAGGTCGGCGTAACGCCTTTCACGTAATCACCGTACAAGCTGTTTCGTTTTTGAACGTCCTGTTCGGCGAGAACTTGGTTGATAGATACTTTGTTCATAACATCCTCCCGGGCGGCCGAAGGCCGCGGTTTCATTTTCCCATCACTAGGGTGAGCCATGAGGCGGCGAATTTGCCGAGGGCCATGGCTACAATCATAAAGACAAGCCCTGTTGTCAGTCTTGAGCGTCGCGCGAAGATCGGAAATGCACTGACGACCTCCGCCAAGGCGATTGCCAGGCAGCCGGCGAACACGCCGAAGAAAAAGCCGGTCATCGCCAAGAGCCATAGGCCTCCGGGCAACGACGGCGAAAATATCGTATATAAGCTTGCGGCGAAGCAGCCGAACACGACGACGTCCTCATACCAGCTGAGTGCGGACGCAGTCTTTGTCCTGGCGACCATACGGCTGATGACTCCGACCTTTACTACAAGTGCCACCACTCCCGCCACGACGAATCCGCTTCCGACCATACCGAGCAGAAAAAGCAGCGTTAGCCATAGCCATTCAGGCATTGTCCTGCTCCTTTCCGTCACGCGCGGCATTTGCGATGATTGCCGAATTGACCTCATTTTCATACGTGCGCATCTGCACCTTCAGCGGCGTCGGGTCCGCATCGAAGCGAAGCTTACTGAAATGATTGAAAAACACGATGATGCCGAGTGGCAGGCCGATTGTATAACCGACCTCGAGCGCCGGAAATGACGGCGACGCGATGCCGGCAAAGCCGTAGATTCGGTCAAACACATCGGTAAGTCCCACGTCGTAATGGAATGTGAGAATGGAAAATGCCGATCCGAAGAAGACTGCCAACGTCACAAAGCCGACCTTCAGCCACTGCACCCACTTCGACGCCGGCTTTTTCGGCGCGTATTCGAGGATAAATGCCGCCTCACCGATGACCTGCACCGTTGCCTCCGGCTCCGCACGCAGGATGCACTCGACTATCGCCGTCGTGCCGAATACCTTCTTCTCCCCTTTATTGCTCTCAAAGCAATAGAACGGCTCATTTTGAAGCTTTTCGATGACAGACGTGTCGTTGCTCACTATTGTCGCAATCTCGCCGATTTTGGCCTCTCTGTGCGTCACCTTGACAATCTGCGGCACACATATCGTTATTTCCATTAGATCAGAACCCCCTTAACCATCTCCGGCTCATCCGCGCCGAACAGGTAAATGCACAGACCGGCCACAACAATTGCGGCCAAGATGAATCCGGCTAACATAACCTTCATTTTCATGGCTTTCCTCCTTCTACGTTTCTTTTCACTACGCATAGCGTATCCAAGCCCTCTGTGAATTATTCGGTCAATTGCTTGCGCAAATCATTTAAAATCTTTTTCAAAAGCCTCGACACCTGCACCTGCGAAACCCCCAGTTCCTTTGCGATTTGCGCTTGGTTGTGTCCGCAAAAGTACCGCCGGTAGATGATGTGCTTCTCCCGCTCCGACAGCTGTCCGACCACCTGCAGAAGCGCCATGTGATTCACCGCATTTTCCTCGAAGGCCTCCCCCGAATCGATGTGGTCCAAAAGCAGAATCCCCTCACCCTCGCCCTCGTAGATCGGGCGGTGGATGGATTCCACCTCCGAGCACGCCGCGACTGCCATGAACGCCTCCTCACGCGAAAATTCCAGCCGCTCCGCCAGCTCGCCGAGCGACGGCTCTCTTCCCTCGCTGTTTTCAATCTCCTCCTTCAGACGGTAGAGCCTTCGCGCCTGCTCCTTCACCGTGCGGCTGACCTTCACCAAGCCGTCGTCTCGCAAAAAGCGTTTGATTTCCCCGGTGATCATCGGCACCGCGTAAGTCGAAAATTGTACCTCATAGCTGATTTCGAAGCGGTCGATTGCCTTCAACAGTCCGATGACTCCGATTTGAAACAAATCCTCTGCCTCTTGTCCTCGCCCGAGGAAGCGTCGCACC
>JAZODS010000051.1:0-5946 GCA_045597165.1 Lachnospiraceae bacterium
AGCGCCTACGCGGATAACCGCTACACCACCTGCAAGCTTAGCAAGACGCTCCTGAAGCTTCTCGCGATCGAACTCGCTCGTCGTCTCCTCAATCTGGTTACGAATCTGAGCGATTCTTGCGGTAATGTCTGCGCTGTTGCCCTCACCGTCAACGATGATGGTCTTTTCCTTCTGAACCTTTACACTCTTAGCACGACCGAGGTGTGCAAGCGTAGCCTCCTTCAAATCCAAGCCGAGCTCGTCGGAAATCACCGTACCGCCGGTCAGGATTGCAATATCCTGAAGCATTGCCTTTCTGCGATCACCATAGCCGGGTGCCTTAACAGCAACCGTGATAAATGTGCCTCTCAGCTTGTTGATTACGAGCGTGGAAAGTGCCTCACCCTCTACGTCCTCAGCGATAATCAACAGTCTCGCACCGGTCTGTACAACCTGCTCGAGAATCGGCAAAAGCTCCTGAATGTTCGATACCTTCTTATCGGTAATCAAGATATAAGGCTCCTCAAGTACAGCCTCCATCTTATCCATATCGGTAGCCATGTATGCGGAAATGTAACCGCGATCGAACTGCATACCTTCTACAAGGTCCAGCTCGGTCAACATCGTCTTGGATTCCTCGATGGTGATAACACCGTCGTTCGAAACCTTCTCCATAGCGTCTGCAACAAGCTGACCAACCTCGTCATCGCCTGCACTGATTGCCGCTACTCTTGCAATCTGCTCCTTGCCGGTAACCGGGGAGCTCATCTCGCCGATTGCCGCAACTGCTACGTCCAAAGCCTTCTTCATACCCTTACGAAGAATGATCGGATTTGCACCTGCCGCAAGGTTCTTCATACCTGCATTGATCATTGCCTCACCGAGTACGGTTGCGGTAGTCGTACCGTCACCTGCCACGTCATTTGTCTTAGTTGCTACTTCCTTTACGAGCTGTGCCCCCATGTTCTCAAAGGTATCCTCAAGCTCGATCTCCTTTGCGATGGTCACACCGTCATTCGTAATCAACGGAGCGCCGTATGCCTTGTCGAGTACCACATTTCTACCCTTCGGTCCGAGCGTAACCTTTACCGTGTTCGCAAGCTTGTTCACGCCGGCCTCGAGTGCCACTCTGGCATCTGCGCTATACTTAATTTCCTTAGCCATATTATCTATCCCTCCATAATCTCAGCTTCTATCAAGCCTCTGCAATTGCTGCGATTCTCTCACAGCCCTTTGCAATCGCCGCGATCATTCCTCGCAGCCCTTTGCTATCGTCGCGAACTCTTAGTCCTCAACAATCGCTACGATATCGCTCTGGCGAACTACGATGAACTCCTCGTTGCCGAGCTTCACTTCGGTACCGGCATACTTCGAGTAAATAACCTTGTCGCCTACCTTAACCATCATCTGAATCTCTTTGCCGTCTACGTTGCCACCGGGACCTACTGCGATAACCTCAGCCTGCTGCGGCTTCTCCTTCGCCTGGCCGGCAAGAATAATACCGGACTTCGTCGTCTCCTCAGCAACCATCTGACGAAGTACCACCTTATCTCCCAACGGTACTAATCTCATCTCACTTTACCTCCATATGATCATTATTTCTTTGACTTTTCTTCTACGAACAGGCCGTTCGTCTTTTGCAACGCACGAATGAGTGCGTCCTTCGAATTACCCCACGGCGCATCCGCATTGCGGTAATCGAATTTGTCGGTAAACCATTCAAGCTCATCACGAACACGCTTGAAATTCTCAAGTGTAATGCGATTCAAAGCAGTCTCGAACTCCTCAAGATTGCGGCCACTCAGCTTCGCTGCCGCCATCCCGTGCAATTCTCCGTAGTGCTTCATACAAAAGCCCTTGCTCTTACCGAACTTATCGCGAAATGCACTGTCGGTATCGTACAGATAGAAAATCGTTGCGAGATACCGATCGTAATTGTGATTCATGCGATCACATACATAGCAGGAATGCTGTTGCTTCTTCGTATAGTCGAGCACAGCGTCGCCGCCCTCCGCCTTACGGAACAGAGACGGTGCCTTCATCTTCGTCGCAGACAGCTTCTCCAGCTGCTTCAGCTGGCGGTCCATGTACGTCAGCATCATCAGGCCAAGACCCAATCGGTTCTGGTGACGATACATCATCGGCAAATGCCGTTCGCAAAAGCCGACCTTATCCGTCTCCATGCGGACATCGTCCTCCATGTAGCTTGCTCCCATAACGAACTCTATCGCGTCGTCCTGAAGCTTGTTGAATATATAGCAGACCGGGCACTCGCAGTTCGCGTCAAATGCGTCATTGACCGGTATTGCATACAATTGCTCCTTCATATGCTCATCCTTTGCATCGGTTAGATTACTTGCCCGGCTTGTATCCGCTCTTCAAGGAAGCGATACGGTTGAATACAAGTCGATCCTCCGTAGTGTCCTTATAATCTACGCAGAAATAGCCGTTACGCAAGAACTGATAGCTGTCATACGGACGTGCCGAGGTGATGGAAGCCTCTACAAATGCCTCGCGAACTACCAAGGAATTCGGATTGATGTTCATCGAACCGTCCTCGTTGTATACGCCCTTCTCCTCGTCGATCAAGTTCTCGTACAGACGAGCCGTTACCGGTACTGCCGTCTCGGCACATACCCAGTGAATCGTACCCTTTACCTTACGCTCGCAACCGGAGCCGGAACGGGTCGCGGGATCGTAGGTTGCGTGTACAACCGTCACATTGCCGTCCTCATCCGTCTCATAGCCCGTACAGGTTACGAAGTAAGCGTTCATCAGACGTACCTCGTTGCCGGGGAACAGGCGGAAGTATTTTCTCGGAGGCTCAATCATAAAGTCCTCACGCTCGATATACAGTTCACGACCGAAGGTTACCATACGGCTGCCCATCTCCGGATTCTCGGGATTGTTCGATACCTCAAACTCCTCCGTCATGCCTTCCGGATAGTTGTCGATTACAAGCTTAATCGGGTCCACAACAGCCATAACACGCGGTCTCTTCAGCTTCAAATCCTCACGGATACAATACTCGAGCATTGCATAATCTACCGAGCTGTTGCTCTTCGAAACACCGCAAAGCTCCATAAACAGTTTCAAGGATTCCGGCGTAAAGCCTCTTCTACGAAGTGCCGCAATCGTAACGAGACGAGGATCGTCCCAACCGTCTACGGTGCCATTCTCAACGAGACGCTTAATGTATCTCTTACCGGTAACCACGTTCGTCAGATACATCTTCGCAAACTCAATCTGCTTCGGCGGCTGCTCGTACTCCAGCTCGCGTACAACCCAGTCGTACAGAGGACGATGGTCCTCGAACTCGAGCGTACAGATGGAGTGGCTGATGCCCTCAATCGCATCCTCGATCGGATGAGCGAAATCGTACATCGGGTAAATGCACCAAGCATCGCCGGTGTTGTGATGTGTCATACGAGCCACACGGTAGATAACCGGATCTCTCATGTTGATGTTAGGGGAAGCCATGTCGATCTTCGCACGCAGAACGCGAGAACCATCTGCATACTCACCGTTCTTCATGCCCTCGAACAAAGCCAAATTCTCTTCAATGCTACGGTCGCGATACGGGCTGTTCTTACCGGGCTCCGTCAACGTTCCGCGGTACTCACGCATCTCTTCTGCGCTCAAGTCACAAACAAATGCCTTGCCCTTCTTGATCAGCTTTACAGCGCCCTCGTACATCTGCTGAAAGTAGTTAGATGCGAAGAAGATACGATCCTCAAAATCCGCGCCCAACCAACGTACGTCCTCAGCGATGGACTCCACGAATTCCGTCTTCTCTTTCGTCGGGTTCGTATCATCAAAACGAAGGTTAAACTGTCCGCCGTACTTCTTGGCAAGACCGTAATTCAACAATATGGACTTAGCATGGCCGATATGCAAATAGCCGTTCGGCTCGGGCGGGAAACGCGTAATTACTTTGGTGTAAGTACCTTCCGCCAAGTCCTTATCTATAATCATCTCAATAAAATTCTGTGAGACATTCTCTTCTACCGTGTTCTCTCCGGACACCTTCAACATCTCATCCATCTCAGCAAATCCTCCTAGGTTGCAAGTCTTCCTGTGGTAGTGTCGCCTCTCCGAAAGCTCGGCAAGCTGTAAAAATGAAAAACCTCCACCACATAGCATATATTTAATCTACTCTACCACAACTTGTTGCGCTTGTAAAGATATAAATGCGATAAATTCATCTGTTTTTTTCGTCAAAAAAATAGCATTTTGCCAAATCAAAAGGGGACCCGCAGGTGTCTCCCTGCAAGTCCCTCATTGTTTAGTAGTTGATATCCGAATCGTCGCCGGAATTGTTGTCGGAATCGTCGGACGAACCGCCGGCATTGTCACCGGACTTAGCCGCGTCGTCGTACTTCTCCATCGTCTTCTCAAGATCCAGATCACCGAAGCTCTCAAGCGGTGTGTTCAGAATCTTAATCGTATTCTCGTCCTCGATGTTCTTCTGCTTCTTCTTAGCCTGCCACCAACGGAACAAGAGGTATACGAGCGCCAGAACCGCAGCAGCAATGACGAGCACAATAAAGACCTTCGTCAAGCCGTTCGTCGTCTCGACATAATCGTCGCGGAAATCCTCGTATGCCACCAAGCGAATTCTCACCTGAATGCCGCTCGCCTCGAAGAATTCCTCTCCGGCCGCCTTCAGACGCGAACCGCTGTCTACGTAGCCGATGCTGTCCTCGTAAAATGTGCTGTCGAACATACCGCCATCGAGCGGCTCAACACCATCCTCTACCATCTCCTCCGCGGTCAAGGAAAGCGCCGCACCGAGCTGGATACCGAGGTCATCGTTGTAGTTGTCGTCATAATACTGCCAAAAGGTATCGTCGTATATCTCCATCGTATCCGCAGCATCACCGCGGAATCTGGTACAAACCATCTCATCGTATTCGCCTTCGAGCTTCGCACAAAGCACGATCAAGTAACCATCCTTGTCGCCGAACTCCTCTTCGTAAGCGTCCTCTGCATACTCCTCGAGAACGTCCTCTTCGATATATCTACCGGAGGTCGAATTCATCACGCCGGTAGTGCACGAGAACAACAGCACCATAAGCAGCAATATTACGAAGATGGTCAAAAAGACGGAACCCGCACTGCCCGAACCACCGGAGCCACCATTGCCGCCGCTTCTCGTGCTGCTTCCACCTACGTAACCGTTGTAGCCCGAATTGCCGGTGTGAATGTGCAAATGCGTACGCGGAGCGCCAAAACCCCAAAAGGAATTGTACAAGCCGGGACCGCGAAAATGGCTATGTCCTCTGTTAAAACTGCTTCCGGTACTCTTAAAGCTGCTGCTCGTTCCCCTGAAACTGCCGGAACGACTGCTTCTGTGTACGCTACCGCCAAAGCTGCTACGGCTACCGCCGCCAAAGCTACGACTGCCACCGCCAAAACTACGACCGCCACCGCCGCCTCTACCGCCTCTTCCCATCGATTCTCCTCCTAAAACACATAAAACTCAATCAAAGACGTGTCAACCAATGCTGATGACATTATCATATCATGCATTTGCCAAGATGTCAATATCATTTACCTCAAAATATTTCACGTGCGCTGCGTCCGTGCCGGGCTGACCGCCCGCGTCATCGTCAACCGCCACACGCCTATCTCAGGCGCTTACAGCTGCTTCTCCAGCTCACGCAGCACAATCGTCTCCATCGTCATACGATTCACGTATGCCTGTCCGTGCTGATAGATGACACCTTCCACATCCGACTCCTCGTAACCGCACGATTCCACCCATTCCGCGATGTCCGCCTCGGTCACCTCAAAGCCCTCCTTCTCGAAGATCACCTCGAGAATCAAGAACTTCTTCATCTCCGCTTCAGCCTCTTCGACGATCTCCGCCTCAAACTCCTCTTTCGTCAGCTCATAGGCTTCGTAGATGTCCTTAAACTGATATTCTCCGTGCGCCTCATAGTACACCTTCTCGCTTCGCTCGTA
>JAZODS010000052.1:0-5016 GCA_045597165.1 Lachnospiraceae bacterium
AACTTGTCTTCCTAAGACCGCTTGGCCTCCGACTTATCCTTGTTCCCTCTGCAAAGTGATATTTTTCACCTGTATGTGGGTCAATAATATCATAATTCTTTGTCTTTGCGCCAACACTTCTATGAATCACTGTCTCTTTTAATGCTATTGTATCACTTTTTTCAGAATCCTCAAGGGCTTTTTTATCTTTCATCTTTTGCGTGCCCTGCTCGGCTCGCGCCGCCCCGCCATTCTTTCCCCATTGAAAAAATCTTGTTTTCTGTTGTAACATTATCGTGTGAGCGGGGTGTTGTTAGTGAAACGGTTATGATGCTGTTTTGTTCGCGAACGATATCGTATGAAGGGAGGTGCAACCCATGCCGGCGGAGGCGGTGATCAGAAAGTATTCCGATATGGTTTACCGAATTGCATTTGCGAGAAGCGGAAATAAGGCGGACGCAGATGACATCTATCAAGAAGTGTTTCTGAGGTACATAAGGCGGAGCCCGGAATTTCGCTCTGAGGAGCATGCGAAGGCCTGGTTCATTAAGGTTTCCGTCAATTGCGCGCGGAAGTTTATGAGCCAGAAGCAGAAAAATGCAGTGACGGTAGGAGATTGGACCGAGAACCTGCTGCAGGATGCGAGCGATGCAAATGCAGTAGAAAGTGCAACAGTCGAGGAACGTTTCCTGGCAGACGAAAGAAAGGCGGAGCTTTACCGGGAGCTGCAGAAGCTGGACTGCGACACGAGAGTATTGTTGCACCTTTACTATTTTGAAGAGTTGAAGACCAAAGAGATTGCAAAGCTGCTACACAAGACGGATTCTGCGGTACGTGTAGCACTGTTTAGAGCAAGAACGAAGCTTCGGATTCAAGCGCAGGAAGATGGGGCGTTGGAGCTGTTAAGCGAGTGAAAGGAGTGATCGGTATGTTTCGAAAAGAGTACAGAGATTTTATGAACGCGGTGAAGCCGGAGGAAGCCTTGGTGGAGGCCGTGATTGAGATGCATGGCGAACTGAAGGGTGCAAGCCCTGCTGAAGCTACAAGAACTGCTATAACCACAAGCGCTGCTGAGACCGCAAGGGCTGCTATAGCCACAAGCCCTGCCAAAGCCACAAGAACTGCTGCAAGCCCTGCCAGAGCCGCTAAGCCTATGAAAATGCTCAAAGTGGCGGCGATAGTATTTTGTGCATTGCTTGTGCTTTCCGCCGGAACGGTTGTGGTAGATGCCGCTACAGGCGGAGGAGTACAGAGTCTGCTTGGTATCAAGGACTCCGTCGTTGCCGGTGAGAATAAGACGGAGGTTGTGCTGAAGGAGCCGGAAGGCGAAGAGAATTATGGTGGTTCCATGGAGACGGAGGTGGAGGATGACGGCACGGTGACGGTTGTCATTACGACGAGTGACGATGCTCCTGTGTTCTCTTGCAACTTCAAACTGGAGGAGTACAATAGGGAGTACCAGATCGGTACTTCGCTGAAATATTGCAATACCAAAGAGGAGATTGCATGGAAGGTATATCAGCAATGCCATCGAGCATTTTCTATGGGGACTTTTAACGAGAAAATGCGAAGTGCAATCATTGATGAGTTGGAGAAGGTGAAGAAGGAAATCGGAACCGGTGACGAAGTCAAAGACGGTTGCGCGATGGGCGTGCAGTTCATGATCGATGAATTTCGGACAGGTTACGGAATGCTTGAAGTCGTTGAGGATGTAGTAATCGACCGCGATGACGTAGACGGTGACGGAGATTGTGAAGAGGTGCTTGGGCTTTCGTTCTTCAAGCTTGACTTCCAAGTGATGCGGCTTGTGACTGAGCGGACCGGACAGAAGGAATTTGTGGTGGACACGGTTGCCGGCATACCGGGTAAGTACCGCATTACGATGATATCGTATGCACCGTCACTATCCTATTATACAATGAAGTTGGATTGATAAGAACTAAGTTGGATTGATAAGAACCCTTGCTGAAACAAGGGGCATGGCTAGGAGACGGAATCAAAAGGTTCTTTCCTTAATGTGAAACGAAGACAGAGTCGAAAGGCTCTGTCTTTGTTTGCATTCAGCCAAGAAGGCTTCTGATAGCCTGTTGACAAACTATCCAAAGATGGTTGTGCAAAAGGACGTCGCTCATTTTTCTGATGGAAAAAAGGTGGCTGCTGTGATATAATCCTGTGTGTATTTTGGCATTTGGAGATAGGAGAACGTTATGATAAAAGTACTATTCATCTGTCACGGCAACATTTGCCGCAGTACGCTGGCGGAGAGCTTGATGACGCATTTGGTTGCGGAGGCGGGACTTTCAGATTGCATCGAGATCAATTCGGCGGCGACCAGCCGGGAGGAGATCGGAAATACGCCGCACTACGGGACTGTGGCGAAGCTGCGCGAGAAGGGGATTCCGCTTGTGCCGCACCGCGCCGTTCAAATGACCGCGAGGGATTATGAGCGCTACGATTATCTGATTGGCATGGACAGCGCCAACATTCGCAACATGAACCGCATCGCGGGCGGGGATCCGCAGGGGAAGATTTATAAGCTGCTGCCCATCGCGGGCATTCAGCGAGACGTGGCGGACCCGTGGTACACCGGCGATTTCGAGACGACGTACCGCGACGTGCATGTGGGCTGTAGTGCGTTGTTGCAGCTGCTCGTGGACAGACATTTTTCTTAAGAGGACGCGCGCCCGGGGACACGAGCTTTCGGCAAATGCGCGATAAGATGGGAGACTTGCTATGATAGATACGATTATTTTTGATATGGACGGAACGCTTCTGGACACCGAGAAGTTTTACCGCAAATGCTGGCCGAAGGCGATCGCGGCAATGGGCTATCACATGTCGGACGAGCAGTCGCTTGAGATGCGCAGCTTGGGACGGCCGTTTGCGGTGGAGCATTTGAAGAAGCTGTACGGCGAGGACTTCGATTATCAGAAGGTTCGTCTGCTGCGCAACGAGCTGGTCGAGGAGTGCATGCGCACGGAAGGCTTCGGACTGAAGCCGGGCGTGCTTGAGCTGATGACTTGGCTTCGTGAGAATGGCTTTCGCACGGCAATCGCAACGTCGACGGACATTACACGCACCGAGAAATATCTGAAGCAGCTTGGGATTGAAGGCTGCTTTGACAACGTGATTTCCGCAAGCATGGTGAAGCAGGGCAAGCCTGCTCCGGACATTTACCTCTACGCTTGTGAGCAGATGGACAGAGCACCGCAGGATTGCATCGCTGTGGAGGATGCGCCGAACGGTGTGCGAAGCGCCTACGGTGCCGGCTGCAAGGTCATCCTCGTGCCGGACCAGCAGGAGTCCGAGCCGGAGGTGGAGCACATGCTCTACGCCTGCGTGAAGTCGCTTGTGGACATTAAAGACCTATTGAAGTAACGTCGCGCATTTTCCTGTACTACCTACGTAAATTGCACATAAACTATAACAACAATTTTACGGAAGGGTAGGACTTGAAGAATTATATCGAAGAGCGAACCTTAGAAATCGCGCATTATATCGTCGAGAGAAATGCTACGGTGAGACAAACCGCCAAGCAGTTCGGCATTTCGAAATCCACCGTACATAAGGATGTCTCGCAACGAATTCTGCAGCTGAGTCCGACGCTTGCAGAGCAGGTGCGGATGGTGCTGGACAGAAACAAATCGGAGCGCCATATCCGTGGGGGGTTGGCCACGAAGGAGAAGTATCTCAGTCGACAGAATTGAAGCATGTGGGAAAGGAAATGACGATGGCCCGTATGGTGCGTGGGCAGGGCATTTCCTTTTTCATAGTGAAAAATTCGTAAAATGTGACGTTCGTGCTTCTATTATGCGATTTTTTGTGCTATAATACCTACAATCATTGCGAAGAGAAGAACCGAGAACGGGGGTTCAGAGGAGGATACGATGGAAGAATGTAAGGTGTGCGGAAGAGCGAATCCGATTGCGGAAGCGAACTTCTGCTTTTACTGCGGTAGCTCGTTGCGCGAGGGCATGACCGCTGAGCAGCCGGTGGAGGTACAGCCGGAGCAGGAGACGACGACACGTGCGGCGCAGAAGCCGATGTCGATGTGGCGCTGGTTTGCGACATTTATGCTGTTCTTTTTGCCGGTGTACGGATGGCTTGCAATGCTCGTTGTTCTGTGCCTCAATGCATTTGGCACGAACTCGACCGGAGAACGCAAGGAGATGTCCAGGGGAATGCTTTTGTTTCTCTTGGTTTTTGTTGTAGTCATGGTGATGACTATGAACGTGATGCTGAACGATCCGACCTTCTTGAGTATGCTGGAGAGTCAGACACCGTAATCGAATAGAGTGTGCGACAGGCGTTTGAAGCAGGAACTGCTTCGAACGCCTTTTTTGTGCGCTGCGGCGGGAGCCGGCGGTTCGAAGGTGCTCTCCGGCGCCTTGCGCTGCGAGAACACTCCGGGCGCCCTTGCAGCGAGAAGTCTCGAGCCGCCCGCGCAGCGCGATTTGTCCTCTGTCATAGCGCCCACCCCGTGCGAATATGCTTACGACAGAAGCAATGCAGGCGCGAGCTGCAAAGAGGGAGGACGAAGCAGTGAAGGTTCGTTGGCGAAAGATTATGCTGGTATTATTGATGTGTGGGGTGGTGCTTTGCATCGGGCAGGGCATGCGCTACTGGAAGGAGCGCGAGCCGGGCACGCCAAATGTCTCACAAACCGCTTGGGAGGAAGGGCAGACGAGCAGCGGACGTCTGACGCAGCAGTCGCAGGACTGGGGTCTCGCATTTGGCCAAAGCGGCGAGCAGCCGACGGGAAATGCGGGCGTGGACGAGATGAAGCAGTACAACGCGTATTACATGGGAGGCACGGAGGAGAAGGTAATCTATCTGACATTTGACTGCGGCTATGAGAATGGCAACACCGAGGCGATGCTGGACGCGCTGAAGAAGCACGGGGCGACGGCTACATTTTTCGTGGTCGGCCACTATCTCGAGTCGGCGCCGGACCTCGTGATGCGGATGGTTGCGTAGGGCCACGTCGTCGGCATTCACACGTACCATCACCCCGACATGGGCGGAATCTCGACTCAG
>JAZODS010000053.1:0-3892 GCA_045597165.1 Lachnospiraceae bacterium
GTCGCGAATCTTCGCCTTCTCAAGACCGAGGTTATAAAAATAACACGAGATCTTGCGCGTCTTCTGATTCACTTCGATGTCGAAGCCGCATTTGGCACAAGTGCCCTTGCGCAGGGTCATATTCGCGCCACACTTAGGACAAATCATAATATACCTCCACTCAGAAGTGCAAAAAGGACCGATCTTCGATTACAGGTCCTTCTTCTCCTGAAGAATCCTCTCAATAATATCTGCCACGTCAACAATCTCACGACTCAAGATTGCTTCCTCTGCCTGACTGATCTCAAGGCTTGGACTAAAACGGGCGATTTCCTCTTCAAAGTTAATCATAATACCTCCGATCCGAAGCGCTCGAATGCGCTTCCGGGCAAAGCCGCGTCGCGTCGTGCTTGTCCGCACAATAGCCGCTTCGCTCTTCAAAAAATGCACATGTTTATCATACCGAGAACCGCCGTAAAAATCAAGTGGCATTTTGCCCGAGTTGCAACTTCGCGGGGCCGGTGCTGTCGAGAAAACGGGAATCGGCAGGGAAGCTCCGCACCACACTCCGGCTCCGCATCACACTCCGGCTCCGCGTCTGTTGGGGTTCGGGACCGAGGCTCTCCACTCCCGAGGCCCGCTACGCTCCTATGTCAGCCCCGTCATAGAGAATCTCGTTGCTTTTGCAAACTTGCACTTCGTGCTTCGAACAATGCAAAAGCAGCGACTATGACGCAGCTGCCATAACGGAGCCACACGCGAAGCCTCGCTCGCGGAGAGCCTCGGCCCCGAACGGGCAACAGACTTGCGGAGCGGACTGCGAGGGGACGCTGCGAGGGGTGAGTGAGCTCCGCGAAGGGATCCCAGCCTACAAAAACAAAAACCTCCCGCCCACACGGCAGGAGGTTTCGTTGCCTGTAATCAATCATATGCATTAAAATCATTGTTGGCACACCGTGCTTACGCGCCACTCTCAATGCTGCGATACACCTTTTCGGACCATTCCCAGATGTCCTTGCAGTCATTTTCAATATACAGCACCTTGTCCTTCAACTCATCCGGGACGTGGCTCTCCAGCTCGCCCTTTAGCTTCATCGGAATTACGATGCGATAAACCCACTCCGACAGGCACAACTCGTCCTTGACCTTCATTGGCAGCACGCCGTCGAATATGGCTTTCGGGTGCTTTGCGAGCTCTTCATAGCGAAAATAAAACCGCACCCCCGGCTCGAACCGCTCACTCAGTTCCTCCTCATTCGGAAAATGCCCGAGTGCCCGTTCCATCACCAATCGATCGCCCGCCTGGCAGTTGCCCCAGGCAAACATAATGTACTCAAAATAATCAGCCGGATCCTTTGCGGCATTCCGACTTTCCCGCATCAGCTGCTCAGACGGAAGCCTACGCGCATTTACTGCAGACAGCAATTTGCCACAGTCAAATATCTTAATGGCATTTTCAGCCGAAGTCGTGTGGCACACGTGCGTCGTAACACAGCCCTTGCGCTGCGGACAAGCCGTGCATTCCGTCAGCAATTCGGGGCGCGGCGTGTGAATGTATGCTTCACGATCAGCCATTTGCTCACGGATTCGCCGCAACAGCTCTTCGTCCTCGCACTCAAATGTGCATTCGCGCCCATGCTTCTTCTCGTATTCCACAAATTCGATTAGCGTCCGAATCTCCCACGCAGACACCTGCGGATATGCAGAAAGTTTCTTGTACAACACACCGTCCCACACTTCCGTAAATTCAAAATCACCGATACGAATCAGCACCGTCTTCACCTCCCACAGCCCTTGCTGGCACCTTTATAAATCCTCCATCTTGGAGTACATGATTCGTTGCTCGCGGTACAAGCCGCCGTAGCCGGACAGCATGTACGTGATGGCTACCGTCACAAGATAATACGGCATTCCCTCGAAGCCGAACATCTCGAACGCGATGAGCAGCGCCGCAATCGGGCTGTTCGTCACACCGCAAAATACGCCGACCATTCCGCAGGCGGCTACGAGCGTTGCCGGAAGTCCGAACCACCCTGCCACCACGCAGCCAAATGCCGCGCCGATGCAAAATGCCGGTACAATCTCGCCACCCTTAAAGCCGGCGCCGAGCGTCAACCCGGTGAAGACCATTTTCAATAAAAAAGCGTACCATACGACGCTTCCTCCCGCGAAGATCGTTCCGATCATGTCAATGCCCGAGCCGAGATAGTCACTCGTGCGAAGCACTGCCGATACAAGCAGCACCAAGCAACCGCCAAGCGCGATTCGTAGGAAAGCATTTCTGAGATATTTTTCGTACAGGTATTCCGCCTCGTGCAGCACGAAGCAGAACACAATGCTAACCATTGCCACAAGACAGCCGAAGCCGAGCATTTTCAAAAGGGCAAGTGCCTCGACTGCCGGAATTTCGCCGACCGCAAAGGACTCCGCGTGAATGCCCGCAAGAGCCGTAACGCCTCGGGCGGTAAATGCCGCACACACGCAAGGCACGAAGCCGGAATAGCGCATCATACCGACGCTCGCAACCTCCATGGCAAACACCGCAGCCGCCATCGGGGTTCCGAACAAGGCCGCGAAGCCCGCGCTCATTCCGCACATTACGATGATTTTTCTGCCCTCCTTCGAAATGCGAAGCAGCTTTCCCATCGTGTTGGACAGACTTCCGCCCAGCTGAATCGCGGCACTTTCGCGTCCAGCCGAACCGCCGCACAGATGCGTAATCGCCGTGGAAATGAAGATAATCGGTGCCATCTTAACCGGCACGTCCGACGCCTCCTGAATCGAGCCCATAATCGTATTCGTTCCGCTGTCGTCCATATAGTCCGCCAAATAATTCATCGTCACAATCAAAAGACCGCCGACCGGCAACGCCAGCACAATCCACGGGTGCTCCGCCCGAAAGCCGTTTACAAAATGCAACGTATGGCCAAATGCCGCGCCAACCAGGCCGACCACCAAGCCGACCAAGCCACTGACAAACAGCCATTTTACCAACAAAGGTAACGTCTTAACGTACTCCTTGGCAGACGAATAGCCCGTCACCTGCACAAGCCTTGTCCAAATGGACTTCTTTTCTCCTTCGTGCGACATCACTTCACCTCCCGCAAGTCTCGACTATCATTTTCATTATCGCAAATGCACAAACGCGATGCACGATATCGTGCGCACAATTCCACCTTCCCAAAATGGTAGAGAATGCGTTTTTCGTTTACTCGACAAATTAGAATATTATACTCTCTTTGGTTTTATAAGTTCGCCAATCATTGCACCGCCGATGATACAAACCGCACCAACAATCTGAACTATGGTCATCTTTTCGCTGAGTAACAGAGCCGCGAAAATAACCGCTGACAACGGTTCTAAATAACCGCATACCGCTACTGTTTGCACGGGAAGTTTTGCAAGTGGTGAGAAATACAGATAACAACCGAGACCGGTATTTACGATACCAAGTATCAAAATCCAACTCCAAGCGGATGCAGGTACATCAATAACAAAACCTTGTTTTATTCCTGTAAATACTGCAACGGTCAAGAAACTTACCACAAGCTGTATGACCGGGTTTTCCATCCCGCTGATTTTCTTCGATTGCTTGTTGAGTGTTACCATAAAGAAATACATTACAGCCGACATTGCACCACAGAACAGTCCCCATGTGTTGCTATTGCTTTGGGTTGCCTTGCCGTTCACAAGAAAAATGCCAACAAGTACTGTTGCAAACCCCAACAGTTTAGGTGCAGTTAGTTTTTCACGGAAGATAAGCGGCGATAATATCATCACAATTACTGGTCCGCAATAATAGAGCAACGATGATAAACTCACACCTATTTGTTGATATGCTTCGTAAAGGAACATCCAACTTGTTCCCATTGCAATACCAGACAAAACAATGAAAAGGGTATCTTTCTTATAT
>JAZODS010000054.1:0-14172 GCA_045597165.1 Lachnospiraceae bacterium
TTATCTCATCTTTGTCGCCAGATCGATAAACGCTCCGTTAATAATATTGTAGTCATACAACGTCGTCAGGAACTTGCTTTCGTTGATGCACTCCATGCACGCCTGACCCCAGCCGGTATTCGCCAATGCCGTAATCAGTGCAAAGGAAACGAAGACAATTATCATCGCCATAAGCAAGCCGAGCAACAAGCCGCCTATCTTATTCACCGTGCTCAATCCGGAGATGCGAACAACAAGATTCAAAGCATTTGTCGCAAGGAACAGGATGATTGCAACAATCGCAAATACAATTACAAAGCAAAGTGCACGCACAACAATCGTCGTTACAATCGAAGATATGTACTCAGCCGCCGTCTCTGCCGCCAGCTTCGAGAAGCCGTCGCTATCATTAAACTTAAGAATCTGCATCTTAATCGGTTCCGGCAACGACAATCTGTCGACGTCTACGTGCGTCAACTCTACCTTCTCGCCGAGCTTGTCAAGGCTCAGCACCTTGGACACTCCCTCGGTTATCTTTTCGGATAAAGCTTCTTGCTTCATCATCTGGTTTGCAATCGGAGGAGAAATCATCGCCGCCAACGCCAACGCGATTGCAAGAGACACCACTCGGAAGCAGGTCTTAACAAAGCCTTCATGCCATCCCAGCAATGCAAACACAACAAACAACAACACACATACACATAGCAACCAGTTCATTCTGACCTTCCTTTCTCGGGTGTTTTTACTTCTCGCCAATCAGGCGAACCCTTTCCATCACACTATCACCAACAAATAAAAATCGATTCTTTCCATCGATCGAATGGATATGATTTATGTTTTTCGCAACGGTTGCAGAGAATTTGTCCTTGCCGTTCACGCGAAACACATATATCTGTAAATCATTATAGAGCAAAACATCTTGGCCGTCAATTTGAAAATGCTCATATTTTTCTACAAATTGCTTTTGCTCGATACTCTGACCCTTCTCGTTATATAAGGAAACCGCGTAATTGCTGCCGCCTACGCTAGTCTCCGTCATGACCCCGATGTAGTCTTCGCTGTAAGCCACTCTAACAATGGGTTCCGCGATCTCCACCTCGGTTACCTTCTCATGAATCTCCTCCATATTATATAGAACAAAGCCCGTATCGCCAAATGCGACAATTCGGTCATTTGACGCAAATGCCACGTCGGCCATCAAGCGTCCTTCAAACTTCTCAAGACCAACCAATCCATCTACGTAATTCGCTCCGACCTCGCCGAAGTTGTAGAACGTAAGCTGCGTACAGATCTCCTCGTCTACAAAGCTGATATATGCCGTAACCAGCTTCTTTCCGTCGGGCGAAATCGCAATGTCAACCGGGAAACCGCTTGCAACCGTGAGGGTGTTCATCTCTACCAGCACATTTCCGGACACGTCGTAGAGAATGATATAATCGCTCGTTCCGTCGTCCATCCATACTGCTGTCACGCCCTGATTCGCAACCGACACCTTCTGTATCGGATACTCTGTCTCAATCGGATTCGCCGAGCCTGTCCCGTCAAATATGTAGAACTTCTTCTCGTCCCTGTCTGCCACCGCCGCGCAATTGCCGCACACCGATGCCACGGGGTTAGACATGTTGTAAGCAACGTTCCACAGAACCTCTCCATCCGGGTCAACCAGCTTTGCACCGTCTCTCGAATACAAAAACACGCCTTTTTGCATGGACTCAATTCCAACCATCTGCTCGCCGGACAAATCCTTGCTCTTCTCTACGTCGTAGCTCACGTAGGTACGATTCTTATTCCGGCTAATCTGCACTCCGATGGCAATTGCGATGATCGCAAGCACAATAACCGCACCCAAAATCCAATGCTGCATTTTGAGCTTCTTTGCACGATCCTTCACCTTTCCAAGCTTGACTTCCACTGCGTATCTTCCTCGTCTTCTCTCACAAATTCCTTCGAAGCCGCCATTCTGACAGCGCCTCCGGCGTCGTTTCTATGTATTATAGCATAAGTTTTCTGACTTTTACACACTTTTTTGCGCGCCAATCGTTCAGCCGGGCGAAATGCTTCTCGCAAATGCCTGCATCGCCTCCGCCACCTGATCCATATTGTCGTGCTGCAGATACAAAAATGTTGCCAACAATGCAATGAACGTGAGTGTCGCAATGGTCGTTGCCGTTGACAGCTTGGAAGCTCGCTTTCTTCTTGCATGCATTCTTTTTGTCAGTCCGGCCGCCTTCTTTTCGCTCTCTTGCTCCACCGCCTCGATTAGGCCACGCTCGCGCAAGGACACCGCTTCCTTTGTACGCTCCGCGACACACACCTCGGCACGCTCCGCAATCGCGGCTTCCTTTGGCTTCTTCTTGCCGTGTCGCTCCGGCAACCGAAACCCTCTCGTCTCAAGACTACGGCTTCTGCTGTCCTCTGCTTCTGCCTCGCGGAATCTTGCACGTATCGCCTCAACCGCCGTTTCGCGCAGCTGTTCCCGCGAGCGCTCATGGCTCTGCGTCGCGATCATATATTCCTGCATCGGCGTATTTTTCTCATAATATACGTAATAGCCCGGCTGCTCCTCAAATGTATTGTCATGCATGACATACGCGTGCAGCAGTGCATCAAACATCTGATAGGACACGAAGCAAATGTCCTGCCCCGGAAACCATTCACGGCTCAGCGTTTCATATAGTACATTTTCCTCCGACAGAACTGCCGGCATCAAAAAGAACCAGCCGACAAACCGCAATTCCTCAAAATACTTCTGCCTCTGTGCCTCAATTTCTTCGCAAATTGCCTCTTCCACTCCCGGGTACAGTCGATTCATGCCTACCGACAACCGGGCCGCTCCTTCCAAATACCATTCGCGCGAGGGCCCTTTTCGCTGCCACGTGCCGTACAACGCCACAATGCAGCCCTCCTCCATCTGCGTTTCACTGATATTGTGCAAATAACTCTTCACATAGTCCTCAATATAAATGCGCTCTTCCTCGGCACTTTGTCCAATCTGGCGAAAGCACTTCGGCGTCTGCCTATCCTCCATCTCATACCTCCCATAGCCGGTGTTAATGGAAGAATAACATGTCTTCGGCAAAAAGAATGTCGAAGCGTCGCCTGCCGTCGCTCTTTCGCTCGCAATTTACGACATACACCGAAAAATAAAACTATGCTATTTTCGCAGATTAAAAATATAAATTATGGTAATACTCAAAACAGAATCTAAGAAAGGAGCTTCTTTAATGAAGCAACAGAACTCGGAACAACAGATATATTACTTTAGCATAAAAGATCCAAAGGCATCTCGTGCATTTGCCGATACCCTTCGCACGCTGCTCAAGCGCCGCATGCAAAAAAACCAAACACTCGTGCTTCTGTGCATTGGTACAGATCGTGCGACCGGAGACTGTCTCGGCCCGCTGCTCGGCTACAAGCTACGTGCCATCTCCGGTAACATTCCCATCTTCGGAGACCTTGACCACCCGGTTCATGCAAAAAATCTCTGCAAAACCATCGATCAAATCTACCGTCTTTATGACAATCCGTTCATCATCGCCATCGACGCATCTCTCGGAATCGAGAAACACGTAGGCTACTATACGCTCGCCACGGGCCCTCTTCTGCCCGGAGCCGGAGCCGGAAAGGAGCTTCCCCCTGTCGGTCACCTGTGCATCACCGGCATCGTTGACTATACGGACAGCCTTCGCCAAATGCAGCTGCAAACCACCCGTCTGCAGCTCGTCATGGCACTTGCCGACAACATCTTCGTCGGCATACACCGCGGCCTTCCGATATTAAAGCGCCGTTCGCCCTTCCAACGCGCGTAGCAAGGTCACTTCGTCGATGTATTCCAAGTCGCCTCCGACAGGCACTCCGCTTGCAATTCGACTTACTACGATTCCGGTGGGCTTAATCAACCGACTGATATACATCGCCGTGGCTTCTCCCTCCAAGCTGGAGTTCGTCGCTATAATTACCTCGTTAACATCTCCCTGAAGGCGCACCAAAAGCTCCTTCAGGCGTATATCCGCCGGCCCGATTCCCTGCATCGGCGAAATAGCTCCCTGAAGGACATGATACACGCCCTTGAATTGCTTTGTCTTCTCATACGCAGCCAAATCACGCGAATTCTCAACGACCATAATCGTAGAGTGATCGCGCTTTTCGCTCGCACAAATCGGACAAACCTCTCGGTCCGTCAAAGTGAAGCATTCCTTGCAATATCGAACATTTCGCCGTGCTTCGACGATTGTCTCTGCCAAATGCTCTACCTGCTCCAGCGGCTGATTGATCAAATGAAACGCCAAGCGCCCCGCAGACTTCGCCCCGATTCCGGGCAAATGTCCAAGCTCCGATATCAGCCTGCTAATGTGTTCACTGTAATATTCCACGGTGTTTCACCCTCTATCGTTCTTTAGAAGCCAAAGCCTCCGAGACCGCCGCTCAGACCGCCTGCGATGTCACTCATCATCTCATTGCTCTCCGCCTCCATGTTGCGAAGTGCTTCGTTTGTTGCTGCCATAATCAAATCCTGCAGCATCTCTACATCATCGGGATCCACTACTTCCTTAGCAATGTCAATTCCAACGATCTCTTTATGTCCGGAAACGCGCACCTTTACAGCACCGCCACCTGCAGTAGCTTCCCAAACCTTCGTCTCAAGCTCCTTCTGCTTCTCCTCCATCTGACGCTGCATCTTCTGTGCCTGCTTCATCAACTGACTCATGTTTCCGGGCATACCTCCCGGGAATCCGCCTCTCTTTGCCATACACTTTGTCCTCCTACTCGGTTATTTCTATCGTTATATTCTTAAGACGCTTATTCAGCACCGTAATATCGGCATAGCTTCCCATCGCTTCACCGGCCTCTAACAGCTTTGCCTCGATGGGCACCTGTTTTCCGATTAGCGATCCTATCAGCTTCTGCAACTGATTCTTTCGGTCCTCCGAATTCATCAATCTATAGTCGACCTCATGGCGGAATACAAGAAGCAAATGCCCATTCTCCGTCACACTCGGTCTACAGCTATCCAAGCTCAATCTTCCCAACTGAGTGAATCGGCGTACGATTTCCTTCCAGTCCTCCGCAACCTTCGCAATGTCCTCCGGCAAAGCCTTCGGCAATTCCTGTACGGGCTCTACGACCGGCACTTCCTCCGTCGCGTTGTTCGAAATCGACACTCCCGTTCTTCTCAAATCGTCCAGTGCATCCTCAAGCTGACGGATTCGTTCCAGCACCGCATCCGCATTTGCCTCGGTCTGCGGCTTGCAAAGTCGAACCAGCGTCATCTCAATCAATATTCTCTTTTGTGTAGCAAACCTCAGCTGGTTTGTCAGTTCACAGCATACTCCGATATAGCGCATCAGCTCATCAGAGGAAAACAGTCTCGCCTCATGCAAAAGCACCTGCATCTGCTCCGAGGGAATCTCCAGCACCTCGCTGATGTCCTCGCCGCTCTTTGCAAGCAAAAGGTTTCGCATGTACCATGTCAAATCCACGATGAAGCGGGAAAGATCGCGTCCCGAAGAAATCAGTTCCTCCAGAAGTCCCATGCATCTCAGCACTTCGCCGTCGTGAATATATCTTGTTGCGCGGGCAAACATCTCAATGTCGACGCTGCCCAGCAGCTCCAATACTCTATCATAGGTCAGCTCCTGCTGATAGTAAAATGCCACGCACCTCTCCAAAAGACTCAGTGCATCTCGCATCGAACCGTCCGCCGCCTTCGCAATATAAGCCGTCGCCTTCTCATCCGCAACGATGCCTTCGCGCTTACAAAGCTCGGCCAATCTGGATGCAATCGTGTCCAAGCGGATTCGCTTGAAATCATAGCGCTGACATCTCGAAAGAATCGTAATCGGTATCTTATGAGCTTCCGTCGTTGCCAAGATGAATACTACGTATTCCGGCGGCTCCTCAAGCGTCTTAAGCAAGGCGTTAAATGCTCCGGTCGAGAGCATGTGTACCTCATCGACAATATATACTCGATATCTTCCCTCTGTCGGTGAATAACGAACCTCCTCCACAATCTCACGGATGTTATCCACACCGTTGTTGGAGGCCGCATCGATCTCTACTACGTTCATCGACGCTCCCGACGCGATGGCACGACACATCTTACACTCATTGCACGGATTTCCATCCACGGGATTCTCGCAATTGACCGCTCTGCCGAGAATCTTCGCCAGCGTCGTCTTTCCGGTACCACGCGTTCCGCAGAACAGATAGGCATGGCCGATTCGGCCGGAGCGAATCTGATTCTTCAACGTCGTCACAATCGCTTCCTGACCCTTAACCTCTTCAAATGTATCCGGTCTGAACTTCCTATACAATGCCGTATACGCCATGGTTCCCTTCCTTTCCGACACCTACACCGAGTCGTGCTTCCCACTCGAGCAAATCGCCTTTGTCAATCTGCTTCATCTTATCATATTTCGGCTCGTTTATCAACAACGAGTATCCTCGCGCGCCGAACTAATCCTCTTCTATCACGTGAAACTCCAGATAATCAAATTCGATTTCCTCGGTGAAGTTGTCCTTACGGAATCTCGTCTTCGCATGCCTCTGAAAATCCTTAATGTTGACGTCCAACCACATCGGCTTAGAAAGGTCGAACTCGCGACAAACCTCATCCAACGCGTCAAACACCTTCTTTGTACGATTCACAGCCTCGTCATTGCGGACAACCATATCCTTTAGCAGGTGATTGTCCTTCCACAGCTTTGCCCACAAACGAAACATCCGGTCTCCCTTCCGCACCTAAATGCTTTATCGATATCTTCTTCTCCATCTCCGCCGTTCCAACCACGAAAGGAACAGGAAAATGCCCGCACCCACAAGGAATCCTCCGATATGCGCCGCATTGTCCGTCGACCCACCGGTAAATACCGAAGAGAACAACAGTAACAAAAAGATTCCCACGCGCATGAAATTGCCCTGATTTCTGCTGTTCTCCTCCGTAATCAGCATAATCACCACCGCTCCGGCCACTCCGTATATCGCGCCGGACGCTCCGGCCGAAATAGCATATTCGCCAATCCGCCAATGATATAGGAACGAAGCAATGCCGGCCCCGATTCCGGACAACATATATAACAGCAGAAACTTAAGATGTCCCATTCTCATCTCAACCATCACGCCAACGCCGAACAAAACCAGCATATTGTTCGCAACATGTCCTACATCCCAGTGAAGAAACATACTCGTAAATATGCGGTGCCATTCTCCCTCGAGCACTTCCGGCCAAGATATTCCGCCGGCATAAAGCCAGTCTTCAAACCTCAACAAGTCCGTAAAGAAAAAGACAATCAAATTCACTATAATCAGTGCAAACACGCACCAGCTCGTATCTCGCCAGCCGCGTAGCATCGCATTTCGCTTGTACTTGCGCTGTTGCTTAGCATACTCCTTGTATGCCGCCTCGCGTCGTGCATTTTCCTCGCGCCGTGCATTTTCCGACGCTGCCGACCGCTTGGCTCCCGCCGCGCCCGACTGTGCGGATTCCGTTGCTCCGCCACGCAGAGTCTCCCATTGTGCTTTGTTTTGCGCACCCTCACTGTTGCGACTGTTTCCGCCGAATTGCAGGTTGTTTTCAATCATTCCGCGCAGCCCGAGATAATCCTCCGGCTGATTTTCATAGACAACCAGTCGCCCGTATTGCTCATCGACAATCCAGAACATGCTGCCGTCGCCAATCGCCTTTACCGCGGATACCTGCGACGTCAAAAACAGCGAAAGAATCGACACCATCTCGTACCCTTGCTTCGTGAAAATGCTTCGAATCGTCTCCAAATAATACGTATACTGCTCCTTCGAAAGACCTTGAAGCATATCCTCTCTCAGCAGCCAAACCATGCTGACCGCCGTTCCCGAAGAAAAATAGTATAGTCGACTGTTTTCCATGTGAAGGTCTACCGGATGAAAGCCTCTGCCCTCAAAATACCTCTGTAACTTATCCCACATCTACCATGGTCTCCTTTACTCCTCGCGGAATACTCTCGCACTTTCAACCGCCCTCGAAAATCCTCTTAAAAGCTTCTCTCGTTTTGCCGAATCCATCTGCGGCACAAAAGTTCTGTCCACGTTCCAATTCGCACGAATCGCGTCCTTGCTCTCCCAATAACCAACGGCCAAGCCGGCCAAATAAGCCGCGCCGAGCGCCGTTGTCTCAATACAGCTCGGACTTACTACCGTAGCATCCAATATATCCGCTTGGAATTGCATCAGAAAACCATTTGCACTCGCTCCGCCATCTACCTTCAGCTCGGCAAAATGCACCTGCGCATCCTGTTCCATCGCCTTCAACACAATCTGCACCTGATACGCTATCGATTCAAGCGTTGCGCGAACAAAATGCTCTTTCGTGCAGCCGCGCGTGATTCCCACTACGGTTCCTCTCGCGTACTGGTCCCAATAGGGCGCACCCATGCCTGTAAATGCCGGTACAACATATACTCCGGCCGTATCTTCAACCTTCTTCGCCAGCTCTTCCGACTCTGCCGCCGTGCGAATCATGTGCATCTCGTCGCGAAGCCACTGCACCGCAGCACCGGCAACAAATACACTTCCCTCAAGCACATATTCCACTTCGCCCGGGCCACCTGCCGCGATACTTGTGAGCAGTCCATGTGCCGAACGACGTCGGTCCTTTCCGGTGTTCATAAGCAAAAAGCATCCGGTTCCGTAGGTGTTCTTCACCTGTCCCGCCTCAAAGCAGCATTGTCCGAACAGGGCCGCCTGCTGGTCTCCTGCCATGCCGGCAATCGGAATCTCCGCTCCGAACAAGCTCGGGTCCGTATGTCCGTATATTTCCCCGGACGAAGCCACTCTCGGCAGCATCTGCTTCGGGATCCGAAACAGCTCCAAGATCTCCTCGTCCCAGCACAACTTATCAATATTGAACAGCATCGTTCTGGAGGCATTCGTATAATCCGTACAGTGCACCTTTCCCTTTGTCAGGTTCCATAACAGCCACGTGTCAACCGTGCCGAACAAAAGATCTCCGTTCTCGGCAGCCTCGCGAGCACCTTCTACATGGTCCAATATCCATTCGAGCTTGGACGCCGAAAAGTACGCATCGGGAATCAAGCCGGTCTTCTCTGTCAACCAATCCGCAAGGCCATCTGCCTTCAATTGATCGATTCGCTCCGACGTTCTGCGACATTGCCACACGATTGCATTGTACACCGGCAAACCGGTATGTCGATTCCACACAATGGCCGTCTCGCGCTGATTCGTAATGCCTATCGCAGCAATATCCTCGCCCTTTACATTGACCTTCGCCATCGCTTCCGCCGCAACACCTATCTGCGAGGACCAAATCTCCATCGGGTCGTGCTCTACATATCCCGGCTTCGGGTAAATCTGCGCAAATTCCTTCGCCGCACTGCTGACAATTCTCCCGCTTCGATCAAACAAAATGCATCTCGAGCTGGTTGTTCCCTGGTCCAATGCCATTATGTACTTCATGCTCACCCCTCCTGCCTTCGCGAAGCCTTCTCGCTCCTGCTTTTGCAAAGCCTTCTCGCTGCCGCTCCGCGCTACAAGCATTATAGCACATTTTTCTTCGTTATCCAATTCCCACAGCAAAGGATTCTATAAACTTTCTGAGCTCGCGTCACCCTCCTTTCTTCTTAAAGAACGCCCGCCCGACAGGACGCACCTGCCCGGACGCCGTCCGGCAAGACATCACCCGATAAGACGCTCAACAAGACACCCGACAAGACGCCCCCGAACAAATGCTCATTACCGCAAGGCCACAAAGACAAGCCCCACTATCAGCGCGGCAATCAACACTCCACGCGCCGCATTCCACCAGGCTTTTCTGCGCGTATGCTCGCTCTCCCGAAACACCTCCTCTTCTCCGTTCCAATGTCCATCGCCGCTCGTGCCGATGTCACAAAATGCCTCCTGCTGCCACGGCTGCAAGAGCTTCTCTTCTTCCCTGTCTCCGGGCATAGTAAGCCCTCCTTGCGAATCGCTCATCGTAATCTCGTCCGCATCCACTACATTTGCCACAACCGCCCCTTCCAGCGCTTTCCCGCGTATCAAAATGTCCTCCAGCCCGCGAAAGCTGCAGGCCTCTCCGTGACAAAGAACGTGAAACGCATAGCCGCAGTACACCGCCTGCTCATCATTTGTATCGATGAAGTCGAGCATCCATTCCGACAGCTCTCGCAGCTGCTCTACCAAGGGATATTGGTGCCCCGGCAGATAACACAGCTCGACCGCTCCGGTTTCGTTGTGCAGATAAATACTGTCCTTTGCAAGCAAAAATCCATCCTCGCTCAGGAGGAATCGCCGCGCCTCCCCGATTGCTTCGAAGATGCTTTCAAACAAGCGTTGATATTCAATGCCGCTAATCCTTCGCCCTTGCAATTCTCGCTCAAGCGTGTGCCGATCATCGATGCAATAGCGATATTCCTTCGCGCCATCCATCCAGCAGCTCTCCAATCGCAGCAAACCCGGGATGACGTTGTTTCTAATCATCTCTTCCTCAAATACGTCTTCGTTTGTCTCGGTGTTCCCTCGCGTGTCGATCACCAAATAGCTATTTCCCATGCCCCGCTTTTCCATACGTTCAGGCCGGCAGGTCTCTTCTTTCGCCTCCGGACAGAGTGCTTCCGCCTCCGGGCAGAACGGTTCCCTCTCGAGACAGATTGGTTCCGCCTCCGGACCAAAAGCTTCTCCCCTCGGTTCCAATCGTTGCATTGTTTCTTTCATGTTCTTACCTCCCTTCTATGAGCGCAGTAAGGCCGTCGATGATCTTCCTCACGCCTTTCACGCGCATGCCGGTCTCTACGATGGCCGAATAAATCCGCGTCTTCTCATCTACTCCTTGTAGCTCAGTCGTACAGCTTACGGTTCTTCGAAAGAAATCATTTAGCCCCGCGCCGAACACCACTGTTGGCGCTCCCGCTTGAACCACAAGGGAAATCTCCAGTTCGTCGTTCGCAATTTCGACTTGCTTGTTGATACATCGTCCAAGCCACAACCGCCCTTTCAAGCTCTCCTCCAGTTCTCTGAGAAGCAATCCCTCGTCCTCGTTGCTCGTATCCTCTACCAGTCGTGTGAAAATGCCCTTTTTCAACTCTCTTTCATACAGCACCTCGTCCGTCCCCGGTAGCACCTCATGCTGTACAAGCATTCGGCCCTTCTCAGCCACCTCTGCCACAACGCTATGCACAAGCGTAATGTCGCGCAGGTACATCGCCGCACCGATCAACAGAACGACCATTCCCGTGATGATCGGCACTAAAAATGCCGCCTCCACCGTATAGGAGCCTTCCACCATATGAAAGCCACCCGCCGCATGAAAGCCTTCCGCCATATAAGAGTCCTCCACCATGCGAGAGCCCACCTTCCTTTTTCTCATACAACCATCACCACCAGAATCACCAGATAGCTTGCCAACGCAAATGGATAAAACGGCAGCCGACTCTTTCGCCCAAGCCGCTTCGTCAACAGAAGTAAGCTCGCCGCGAGCATCAAAAGAAAGAAGCCGAAGCACAGGAAAATGCTCAACCACCATATCCCGAGCGCGTATCCGCTCAACATAATCAGTGCACTATCGCCGGCTCCGATGGCCTTGCTCAGCCACCCGATAACGGCAATAACTATACCCGGCACAATACCGCACAGCCGTGCTACCCCGAAGAAGTCCTTTGCGCAGAACGCCAGCACAAATGCCGCGAGCCCCCCTCCGCCAAGCAGCCATAGCGGAATCTGCTTATATCGTACATCGTAAATTGTTCCGATTCCCAAAACCAATCCCAAAACTCCTACATTTATCGCTTGTATCATCTGTTCCTCCTTTTGATCAATCCTTATCAAGGCTTACACAAACCGTGCCGCCGATCTCTTGTTCGTTCGCACGGCACCCTCCTACTTGCCACATTTGCTACACCCGGGGAGGCCGCGGCTCTGCGCCTCTTCGAGAGAAATACTTTTTACATTTCGCAGGATGTTTGAGCAAGTCAGTGTATTGTGATATCGGTCGCCATGTACCGTAATATAGACAACCTCCTTCTGCGGATAGCCTCTGCACGCGTTGCAGGGATAATAGCAGCCCCCCGCCTGATTTCGCGCATCACCTATGCTGTCGCTCGCGAGCTCACTTACCGATACCTTGAGATATGTGCACGCAGACAATCGGTGGTATACCGACCCGTTTTCCACGATATAGACCTCCTCCGGAGTCTTTTCCTGCCGTAGCTGCTCCCAGCCACGCCCGTAGAATCCATGTGCATCAATTCGCTGCACAACCGGTATGCTAAACACCCCGCTCAGATTGCCGAACAACCTATAGCGGTACGACACAATCAGCCGCAGGTCTCCCCCCTCTTCAAACAGAGAGGATCCTCTTATGTCAAAGCCTCTTGCCCCGTCTTTGATGCAATCAATCCAAGCCTCGTCCTCCACTTCTTTTCGCAAACTGTACGTTAGATAGGCATGCTCTGAAATGCTTCCTAGCAACGCGTCAAACCCCTGTTCCTCCAACAGCTCCTCTTGCTCCTTTGACGTCACGAGATTTTGGACAGACGCCACCAGCGTGCCATGAGAAGAGAGATTCCGCACAAGCCGGTTCATATGTTGAAACACCTCCAGCTGAACCTGTAAGAACAAAAACAGCTGCAAAAATGTATAGACTGCCAAAAAGAATACCGGCACCGCAAATGCCGCCTCCACTGTCATAGAGCCCTTTATCTTTTTCATCTCTCACTCCTCCTTTGGGAGCCGCTTTTCTGACGATGACGCCTGGAGAGAGTTTGCTATATGTATCTCGCCAGCCAAACGGCTTCCAAAGGAGCGGTCCCTAATAAGAGACCGCGCCCCGGGCTGACAGTGCGTGCGTTCTCCTGCTTTGCGGTACGTATTGTCCGAAGGAAACGGACGTGTATTGTGCCGGCAGACTCGCTGTCGCTTGTATCCCGAATCCGTAGATGCACTTTACGAAATCGAATTCCGGGTCATAATACAGCCTTATATCGCACTGCATCATATCCATCGCTCGCGCCGTCAAGGTGTCCTCGTCGCAAAACAAAAGTAACATCGTCAGATAGTGACTGTATTCCAGCCCGCTTATAGCGTTGTACGCCGCCGCTTTTCTAAGCCTCGCTTCCTTCCTAAGCGTAAACACCTCGGCAAAATCCACCTCAAAACTTGCGCTCGTAACAACAAACGGAACCTTCTTCCCACGTAGGAGTGCCGCCGTTTCGACTCCGGCATTTTGCAGCGCCCATACAAACAAAATGACGTAGGTTCCCGCCGCCACAAGAAACGGTAGTCCGAACGCTCCGAGAAGCTCCGCAGCGCACTCTCCTGCCAATAGCGTCTTGTCGGCACTTGTGAAGGTATGTATCAGGTTCATCAGCACCCGTATTCCGAAGATGCTGAGCGCCGCCGATTCCACATTTGACTTATCGTACAAGCTACCGAATGCGAGGTACTCCTTCTGATAAAAGAGAGCTCCTCGGTCCGGCACGTCTTGATAGCAAGCAAAATGCTCTTCGATATACGCAAGCAACAGAAGCTTTTCCGCCAGTGACTCGGCCCCGTCCGCCAAAGCGTCCAGCATACGTCGAAATCCTCCTCCGCCAAAAACCTCTTTGATGAGCGTCCAGCCAACCGACGTTCCGTCCTCCCATTCTTCCAGCACATACAAATCGCTTTCGTCGCCGGCCATCGTATCGGACGGCAACATCGTTCCGTAGATGCTTCGCGTTGAAAGCACCGCGTCGCTCGGGAACAGGCCCGCAGTCATGCCATCAAGCACAAAATCACGAATGGTTTCCGCCAAAGAGCCCTCCGTCGCCGTCGCGGCCTTTATATATTGGTAGTCCAGCTGCAGTCCTTCCAACGAATAGTCGCGAAACTCGTTTTGCATTGCTTCGTAGGCGATTCGCCAGTCCGAAATCGTCACCCCTTCTATCGCCGGAACAAAATGCGTCTGCATCTGCTCGAGGATCTTCCGATTCGACTCAAGCCTGCTACTCATCTTCGCAAAATCGTATTTGATTCCGCTGCTTTCTTTGCCGACATAGCCCTTCATCCGGTCGATCCCTTCGTCTAGAGTCTGTCGCATCTCCTCATCCAACAAGCCACTCAGCGTTCCGACTAGACTTTCGAAGGAATCCACCATCGGCGCGACCGTCTTTTGAATTGTGCTTACCTCAGAAAGGATGCTCTGCGCCTCAGAGATGCTGCTCAAAG
>JAZODS010000055.1:0-2586 GCA_045597165.1 Lachnospiraceae bacterium
GCCTCCAGCTCCGCTCTCGGCACGTTGCGACAGTCCCTCTCTCCCTCAAAATGCAGCTCCGTCACGTTATGTACCTGCAGCTTCGCAATCACCGGATCCTCTAAAATGTCCGGATTCGGCTTCGCAAGCGTAGCCAAATTATCAATCTCATCCTGAATCTTGTGCAAGTCGTTCGTCACGCTCGTATACCAAAGCGTACCGTCATACACACGAATCATCGCGCCAACCTCAGACATCGCCGAGTTACGCTCAACCTCTCCATTTCGAATCCCGAAAACCTCGTTCGACATTTCTTCGATTCGCACATCAACATACAAATCCTTAGGAAATCTGTACATGTTCATCCCTCCAATCACTTAATAGCCCGCGGAAAATGCACCGCAGCATGTGTTAATTATACCACCTAGGCTGGGCGAACGCAAGAGAAGGGTGGGGGAAGGAACAAGCGAAATACGCCCCATAGCCCGCTCATATGAGCGACACTACGGGGCGTATTTTTCTTCTCTTTATCGACCATTCACCGTTCTTAGGAAAGCCCCTTTGCCACTCTCCAAAAGTGCCAGCAAGGAAACCAACTCTTCGTGTTCCGGCGAAAAATCCTCGTCATCCACATCCATAGTCACATGGTGCATCAATTTGATTGCTTCGTAACCGTGCAGGAGATGCCAATCCGGTGCCTCATTTTGTACCAGAGTCATCATACGTTCGTTGAATCGCTGTTCCGCCTCGAAAGTGGGTCCTTCCTCGGATGCCCTATCTCCTCCCAACGAGGCTTCCGGTCGGGAACCTACGACGAAAGCGTCGCCTTCGCCCAGCAAATCCCCTCGGTCGTAGGCAGTGTTCAAAAGCATCATCAAATCCGCTTCCTTCGGAGCAATCACCGCGCACTCAAAGTCCATTAGCGCATTGACCTCACCGTCATACCACATAGCGTTCGCCGGAGTGAGATCTCCGTGAGCAACCACGCATTTTGCCGACTTCATTGCCTCTTCGTAACGGTGAATATAGCCCTTCACCGCTTCGCACTGCTGCTCACTGAGCAAGCCCCTTTTCAGCAGGAAATCCGCCTCACATAGCGCATTTTCCACGGTAGAGAAGTACCACAGCGTTTGATTTACAAATGGCCGTGCCGTTTCCGTGTCAAGCGTATGAACGTTCTTCGCACGTTTCCACAGCTGCTCCAATGCGTCTGCCCGCTCATCCCACGAAAGCTTCGGCCACGCATCCTCCAAATTCGTTCCCGAAATTCGCTTACACAGCATCCAGTCGCAACCGTTGGTTGCGCCACTGTCGACAATTGCAGGGTACCCGACGTCCGGCGGTAGCATTTTCGCCAAATGCGTCTCCCGTCGCAGACGTCCGTTTTCCGTGTCGGAAGTACAACGCAGCACATAGTCTCCGGCCGCGAATACGCAGTTCGTCCATCCTCCTGAAAGGCGCTGCGGCTCGCCCGCCACTCCGTGCGCCGCAAATATCTCTTTTGCAAATGCAAGCATATCTCTTCCCATCATACAACCTCTTATACTCTTACATCTTCATTATTTATTAATGCGCCCCGCAGACCGCTCTTATGAGCGACACTACGGGGCGTGATTTGCTTCGATTTTTCTTTCCTTACTTATTGGTCTCTTGGTCTTCTCTCATATGTTTCTGCAATTACTCGGCCTCTTTCGAAAGCACCTTCTTGCACCAACTCCTCTTGCCGCAGTGCGGGCATTTGAGATGTCTTGTGGTCACTATATGCACTCCCAAGGAGTATGCGCCGAAGCCGGGCACAAATGTCCCGCCACAGTGCTTACATTTGAAATAACCGATAGTGCGATCGCCCTCCATGGCAAAGTACATACTCGCAGCGAATACGCAACACGCAATCACAATCAGTATCCCTTTGACCGGCGTCGAAATCTCGTCCGTGTACGTAACGACTGTTAGAAGAATGGTCAAAAATGATATCAAGCCGATAATACCTATCGCCACACTCAGCACCATCTTCTTTTTGTTCTCTTCTCTTTCTTTTGCAATTAGATTCATCATATTTTCCTCCGCTTTCTTTTTGTAGTCGGCGTCGGTCACATGATCACCCGTCAGCAGCTCATTTACGCTAATGTGCAGTGCCTCACACAAGGGAAGCATCAAAGAAACCTCAGGCAACCCATTGCCGGTCTCCCATTTGCTCACCGTCTTATCGCTGATGCCCAGTAGCTCCGCGAGCGTCCGCTGGGTGTACCCCTGCTCCTTGCGTCTCTGTGCAATGAACTTACCGATTCTAGTCTGATCCATGACCGCACCTCCTTTCGACGGATTCAGCATACAACAAATCTAAAAAACTTCACACCCACGCACCGTAGATTCCACGGAAAATGCGGGGTCTACGCTACGTAGAATAGCGAAAATGCCCTGGCCAGCCGGCCATTTCATCATCGTCTGCCACACAGCGCAAACAAAGCCTTCTTCAAACCATTCTCATCATTGTCATCGTATATAACAAAACGCTTCTCGCTGCTCGCAATCTCAGGCTCATCCACAGAAAGACTGCTGCTTAAGTACAACGCATTGATGCAAAGCTCTTGGCCGGACAACTCATTT
>JAZODS010000056.1:0-17306 GCA_045597165.1 Lachnospiraceae bacterium
CAAGAATGCTTCTTGTCAATCTCGAAGCCGTTGTTTCTATAGAAATTCAACGTGCTTTCCTTGTTGGAACCCGTCTCGAGAAAAATCTTATAGCAGTTGTACTCTATTGCAATCTCCGTCGCTCTTTGTAACAGCGCGGACGCGTAACCTTTGTTTCGATAATCCACATGTGTCACCACATTTTCAACCAGCGCATACGGTCTAAGATTGTGCGTCAAATTCTCGATGATTGTCATGTGCACAGTCGAAACCACTTTCCCGTCGTCCTCAACAACCAAAAGGTACGACTTATCGTCCATCTCAAACCGATCGATCATTCTCTCCCACTTACTCATATCCTGCTCTTCCTTCGGCGGGAAATACGTCAAATACTCAAAGTACAACACCTTCAAATCCAATGCATCTGAGCTTTTCGCTTTTCTGATAATCATACGGAAACCTCCTTTATCTGCACAAAGCATTTTCTTACCCTTAACACGCAGTGAAACACCTGCACAAATCGATTATACCATATCCCCAAGCGACCAACAAGTAACACTCCGCCGAAGACAAATAGAATTGGCGTTGTGTCTTTGGGGACACAACGCCTTTGAAGGTGATATTTAATAAACGTATAGGTCTGATTACTGCTTTTTCATCTGTCTTAGGAACAGAAGCACCGCAATGACAAGGGTAACAATCCCGTAGCCAAGCACCCACCAAAGATGAGAAAGCATCTCCGAGAAATCTCCCTCAAGCACAGCACGTTCCAGCTCCACTGCGTGAACGAACGGAAGCATATAAGCGATTTTCCGAAATGCTCCACCTACAAGCGCTAGGTCAAACCAAGTGCCGGACAGCCAGGCGGAAAGATTGGTCAATAGCGCGCCGCAAATGCCTCCCACCTGTTTGTCGTTCAAGATGCTTCCAAAAAGCAGTCCCATTGCAATATAAAGAATCGAAATCGGAATAATAAACAGCACGGCAGTAAGAATATTGACCGTTATATCAAGTCCCAACAGAATCGCGACGACATAACAAATAGCAGATTGCGCCACAGCAAATGGCAAGATTGGAAGTGTGTATCCCAAAATAAAATCAATTGGCGTCAGGGGCGTGGTATAGAGCCGCTGAAGCAACGAGCTGCCTCTGTCTTTGGAGATCAGCGTTGCGGAAAATAGCGTCATAAAGGCAAGTCCAAAGACGGTAACTCCCGGAGCAAGGCTCTCAATTTCAAAGAGCGCCACCGGTACGTTTGCTTGGATTGCACTGAGAAGCAGAATCAGTACAATAGGAAACCCCAGGCCGAAAAGAAGCGTCAGAGGATCGCGTAGGATCTCCTTTGCATTTCTGTTTGCAAAAGAAAGCATTCTCATTGCTTCACCCCTTTCACGATATTAATGAAGGCCTGTTCAAAGCTCTTCGTGTTCGCCAGTGCCTTTATTCCCTCTGCGGTGTCGCACACAAGAAGCTTTCCATCCTTCATAATGGCAATGCGATCGGAGAGAGCCTCGGCCTCCTCCATATAATGCGTCGTCAAAATAATAGTAATCTTGCCCTTCAGGTCTCGAATGATATCCCAAAGATCGCTGCGAGCGATCACGTCGAGGCCGAGAGTCGGTTCGTCCAGAAAGAGTATCTTTGGCTCACTGATCAAAGCCATGGCGATGCTCAGTCTCCTCTGCCAACCGCCCGATAGCTTTCCCGCCTTGCGCATAACCACACTGTCAAGACCCAAAAGCTCGGTCAGTTCCTTAATCTTAGCGTTCCGCTTTTCCTTAGCAAATCCGTGGACACCGCACATCAGCTCAAGATTTTCCCGAGCCGAAAGTCCGGGGGCAATTGCAGTTTCCTGCGGAGAAACCGCAATCAGGTTTTTGACTGCTGCAGGATCCTTGCGAACGCTTTTGTCAAGCAAATAGGCATCTCCGTCCGTTGGGGACGTAAGGCAGGACAACATTTTTATGGTCGTGGTCTTGCCTGCGCCGTTGACGCCCAAAAGAGAGAACAACTCGCCCTCTTCAATACAAAGTGACAAACCGTCCACGGCAACCACGTCGCGATATCGCTTAGTCAATTTCTCAATTCTTATTGCATTCATCTTCCTTTCCCTCCGATAAGTGCCTTGCTCGCACTCCTAGATATACGTCGTTCAGAATATCGCTGATGATTTCCCAATCCAGCGCAAGGAAGGAGGTCGCAATCATGGTCGCGATGCCGTGAACGCATGTCCACATCTCCATATGCAAAAGTCTCGCCTTTTCACGCGTGATGTCGTTGGCCTTCATGATCATCTCAACCAAAGCCTCGAAGTCGTCCGTAGGAATCAGCCCTTCTCCGTTCCGATCGCGCATAAAAAGCAGTTTAAAAAGCTCCTTTTCTTCCTTCGCAAAGCGAATATATGCCATACCGCAAGCCTTGTACCGCGGATATTCGCTGCTCTCTGCTTCCTTCTTTAGAAACGCCAGATAACAGTCGTAGGCGGCGATCAACACCGCTCCCTGCAATTCTTCCATAGTTGCAAAATTAGTAAATATCGGCTGCGTGGAGCAATTCTGCGCTACGGCAATTGCCCGTGCGTTGATAGCTCCCGCACCGCGCTCTCGCACCAACGAGATGGCAGTAGCTATAATATCTTCTTTTGTGATCTTGATTTTTGGTGGCATGAGATTCTCCGTCAAATAGTTTTTGTTATATATCATTTGTTATTTTATCGCAACCTACCCGGCTTGTCAAGAGGGATACGAGTATTCTTATTCAAACCGGTCTAAAAAGAAGGCATAGAAACGGACGGTTCAAAATTGGATGCTTCGAAACAAAAAAACACGTTAACTACAGACAACAAAAAAGGACAGAGAATATGAAAATTCTCTGTCCTTGCCTATCCGTAGATACCGCTAACCAATCAAATCAAACACTGTCCATAACAGTACATCCGATTGGTTCGGCGGAGTTTGTATGTTGGTCGGTATTACTTAATCTTGAGGATGCTCGGAATACCATTAACCATTACCGGAGGAAGCTCGCCCTCGATAAGCGGTCTGCAGTACTCGATGAACTCGTCAGATACGTAAGTACCCTCGTTGGTGATCCACTCAAGCGGAACCTTCTTCTCAGCATTTGCAATATCGCAAATGTTGTGGCTGCTAAGACCGAATGCGTAAGGCTCGCCGGGCTTGCTGATACGATCGATGAGGATCATCTTACCGGTCTCACCTGCGTAGCCGCCCTTTACTGCTGCGTAACCGCATGCAAATGCCTCAACAACGTCCTGCTTGGAGGAAATGTGAGCTGCACATCTCTGAAGAGTGGAAAGCTCGATTGCACGGGTCTTAACACCGAACTCAGAGGTAAGGATGTTAGCCAATGCGTTAGCCGTACCGGAAAGCTGCTTGTGACCGAATGCGTCTACCATGCTGCTTGCGGAACCAAGCTCACATACGAAACGGCCATCTGCAAGCTTAACGCCCTCAGATACTGCTACTACGATAACGTCCTTCATCTCAAGAAGGGCCTTCATCTTGCTCTTGAATGCATCAAGGTCAAAGGTAACCTCAGGAAGGTAGATGAGGTCGGGACCATCACACTCGCTGTCCTTGGAAAGAGCAGCTGCAGCGGTAAGCCAACCTGCGTTACGTCCCATGATCTCCATAATGATAACCTGCTGCTTGGAGAAACCAAGAGAGTTACCATCCGTAATAACCTCCTTCAGCATCGTTGCGATGAACTTAGCAGCGCTACCGAAGCCGGGGGTATGATCGGTAAACTCAAGGTCGTTGTCGATGGTCTTAGGAATACCCATGAACTTCGTCTTGGTCCAACCAATCTTCTTAGCGTACTCATTCAGCTTGTTGATGGTATCCATGGAATCGTTACCACCATTGTAGCAGAATACTTCGATGTCAAGCTCTTCGATTCTGTTGAAGATTGCATCATATACTTCCTCATTGCCTTCGATTGCAGGAAGCTTATAACGGCAGGAGCCCAAAAATGCAGCAGGGGTTCTCTTGAGAATCTCTACATCTCTATCACACTTGATCTGCTCCTTCAGGTCCACGTACATACCCTTAATAAAGCCCTGGATACCATAACGCATACCATAAATCTTATCTACTCCGAGATCTCTTGCTGCGCAAAATGCACCTGCAAGGGAGGAGTTGATTACGGAAGACGGTCCGCCGGACTGTCCAACGATGAAATTACCCATAATGAGTGACCTCCTTGGTGTCTAGTGATTATTTCGGGCCAGCCTCTCTGCTATGCCCACTGTTATGTACTATAGCACATCCCCCGCCAAAATAGCAACCGAAATTTCCGCAAAATGCGTATGTTTTTTCGGCATTTTATTCAAATGCTTTTTGCGGCCGTTTGCTCATGCTCTCTCCTCAGCAGCTCGTCGTATTGGCGATACATCTCCTGCACTCCGTTTTCAAGCAAATAGTAATGCATGATATACGGCACCAGCAGACACAGCAAAGCCACAATCAGCAAAAGCATACCTATGCTCGGGGCCGCTACCGCATACAAAATCGCCGCCACCGTCAGCACGGCAAATAAAACCGTAACAATCAGATGAATCAGTCTCTCGTGCATAAAGAATTCGATCTGCACCAAATGCTCTTGCTTCTCTCTCGCGTAATCCACTCCCGCGGGCGGGCTTGCGAGCCTTTTGTCCATCCACCTCAGATAATCCAACAAGCGTTTTTTCATAGCTGCCTCCTTTATTGATTGATTAATGCAATTATATCATCCATCTGCACAATTTGCCACGCCAAAATCGCGTATTTTCGGCAGGTTGTCCGTTGACTTCCTTATGCAAATGTGCTACTGTAAAAGTACAATTTAGCGTATGTCATCTCTGACGGATTAGTGGAGCTTACCACGGTGAGATGACGGACCGGGTAGAGCCGACCGTCTGGGCAGCATTTTCTTCGGAATGTGTTGTCTTATTTTTATTTTCGGAGCATTTTCGGCACAGTGACCCGACTATCAGCGTATGAAAAGGAGAAAAAACGATGCAAGAGCAGTGGAATGGTTTTGTAGGCGGAGCATGGGAAACAGAGATCAACGTTCGAGACTTCATTCAGAAAAACTATACGCCCTACCATGGCGATGAAAGCTTCCTCGAAGGAGCTACCGAGAGAACGAACGAGCTTATGACCCACCTTCAGCATTTGTTTGATTTGGAACAGCAATTCGGCGGCGTACTCGATATCGATACGCAAAACGTTACTTCTCTTTTGAACTATAACCCCGGATACCTGAACAAGGATAAGGAGCTCATTGTCGGTCTTCAGACGGACCGCCCGCTTCGTCGCGGCGTGAATCCGTTCGGCGGCTTGAATATGACGAGAAAGGCTTGTAAGGCTTACGGTTACGAGCTTTCTCACAAGATTGAGCAGGAATTTTTGTACCGTACGACTCACAACGACGGTGTATTCCGCGTATACAGCGATGAGGTTCGTCTGGCACGTCATGCCGGCATCATTACCGGACTTCCGGATGCCTATGGCCGCGGCAGAATCATCGGCGACTATCGTCGTGTTGCCCTGTACGGAATCGATCGCTTGATTGAAGAAAAGAAAAAGGACAAGGCCGCTCTCGCTTCGGAATACATGGATGCCGAGAAGATTCGTCAACTCGAAGAGCTCTTCCAGCAGATTTCCTTCCTCGATAAGCTCAAGAGCATGGCTGCATTGTACGGCTACGATATCAGCGGTCCCGCAAAGGACAGTCGCGAGGCCGTTCAGTGGCTCTACTTTGCTTACCTCGGCGCAATCAAGGAGCAAAATGGTGCTGCAATGAGTCTTGGCCGTGTCGGTACCTTTTTGGATATTTATTTTGAGCGCGACCTTAAGAGCGGCGCTTATACGGAGATTCAGATTCAAGAGCTCATCGATGACTTTGTCATGAAGCTTCGTATGGCACGTCATTTGCGTACTCCCGAGTACAACGAGCTGTTTGCGGGCGATCCGATGTGGATTACCGAAGCCATCGGCGGTATGGGCGAGGACGGACGTACGCTCGTTACGAAGAGCTCCTTCCGTATTCTCAATACCCTGTACACACTCGGCGCTTCTCCCGAGCCGAACCTGACCGTTCTGTGGTCCGAGGCTCTTCCGAGCAATTTCAAGCGCTACGTTGCAAAGGTGTCTTGCGATACGGATGCCATCCAGTATGAAAATGATGATTTGATGCGTCCCATCTACGGTGACGATTACGGCATTGCTTGCTGCGTATCCGCAATGCGACTCGGCAAGGATATGCAGTTCTTCGGCGCACGTGCAAATCTCGCAAAGCTTCTTTTGATGAGCTTGAACGGTGGTCGCGACGAGCTGTACGGCACGCAGGTCGGTCCCGAGATGCCCGTCTACGAGGACGAGTATCTGGATTACGACAAGGTTTTGGAGCGCATGAGCTTTTACCGCGATTGGCTTGCTAAGACCTACGTAACCGCCATGAACATGATTCATTACATGCACGACAAATACGCTTACGAGAAGACGCAGATGGCTCTTCATGACACACAGGTTCATCGTTATATGGCATTTGGCGTAGCCGGACTGAGCGTACTTACGGATTCGCTTTCTGCCATCAAATACGCTAAGGTTCGCACAATTCGCGACGACAGCGGCATGATTAAAGATTTCGAGATTACCGGCAGCTTCCCTTACTACGGCAACGACGACGATCGCGTCGACCTCATTGCCAAGGAGCAGACCGAGCTGTTCCTCGAAGCCTTGAAGAAGATTCCTACGTATCGAAATGCAGAACACACACTCTCCGTTTTGACGATTACCTCAAATGTTATGTACGGCAAGAAGACCGGCAATACGCCGGACGGACGTCGCGCCGGCGAGCCGTTTGCACCCGGTGCCAATCCGATGCACGGCAGAGATCATTCCGGTGCTCTCGCTTCGCTCAATTCCGTTGCAAAGCTCTCCTACGCAACCTGCAAGGACGGTATCAGCAATACCTTCTCCATCATTCCGCAGGCACTCGGCCACACCGACGAGGAGCGCTACTCCAACCTGGTTCATATCATGGACGGCTACTTTGCGCAGGGCGCACATCATCTGAATGTCAATGTACTGAACCGCGAAACGCTCGAGGATGCACTTGCTCATCCGGAGAAGTATCCGACTCTTACGGTTCGCGTCAGCGGCTATGCAGTGCATTTTAACAAGCTGACCTTGGAGCAGAAGAAGGAGGTCATCTCCCGTACCTTCCACGGAGCAATGTAATGGACGGCAAGATTCATTCTTTTCAAAGCATGGGGGCTGTCGACGGCCCGGGGTTGCGCTTCGTCGTATTCCTACAAGGCTGTCCGCTTCGTTGCCTGTACTGCCACAATCCCGACACGTGGACAACGGAAGGCGGAACCGTCTACTCCGTTGAAGACATCGTCTCTCGTGTACTGCGCTACCGCACCTATTTCGGTGATAACGGCGGCGTTACCGTATCCGGCGGCGAGGCTTTGCTGCAGGCGACCTTTGTTGCCGAGCTGTTCGAAGCACTTCACAGCCACGGCATTCACACCTGTCTGGACACGTCGGGCATTGGCTGCAACGACGAGGCACTTCTGCATCGTCTTCTTTCCGCAACCGATCTTGTGTTATGCGATATTAAGTTCACGACAGAAGACGCTTACCGTCGGTATTGCGGCGGCTCGCTGAAAGCCGTTCAGCATTTTCTCGATGTATGCAGAAGCTTGCAAGTCCCGATTTGGGTTCATCACGTAGTCGTTCCCGGCTTTACCGATACTAAGGAAAATGTCCTTGCAATGCTGAAGCTTGCAACCGATTACCCGTATCTCAAGCGTGTCGAGCTTCTGCCCTTTCACAAGCTGTGCGAGGCCAAATACGAAGAGCTGGGGATTCCGTTCCCCTGCCATGACGTACCGGCTTGCACGAACGAACAGGTGCTTGCGCTTAAGGCATTGATTCCGGAACACCTTCAATGATGCAATCGAAGCTCCGGTATTGTTCCATCAAATTCAAACAAAAATGAGCCATTGTCCGATGTCCTTAAAGGTACTCGGAGCAATGGCTCTCTTTATGTCTTTCCACTTGTCTTTCTGCTTGTCTTACTACACAGGTAGAACTTACTTCTACAAGAACTTCTTGCGAAGCTCCTCTCCGCTCATCGCGGACAAATATGCCGGCGGAATGTCAAGGATGGTCTTGCATCCGCTCATACCCTCATCGCTCATTCTCTTGCAAGCTCTTGCGCAAGCAACCAATACCGAAGCCGTGAATTCCGGATTGGAATCCAGCTTAAGGCTATACTCGATAATGTGCGAGTTCTCGCCGTTCCAACCGGTCTTTCCGCTACGGATTACAAAACCTCCGTGAGCGATTCCCGCATGGTCTCTGGCAAGCTCTTCTGCCGAAATAAAATGCACAATCGTATCGTAATCTGCGAAATAGTTCGGCATCGTCTTAATCTCTTCCTCAATACGAGCAAGGTCTGCGCCCTCTTCCGCTACAACAAAGCATTCTCTCAAATGCTTCTCTCTTACGCTAAGCTCCGGATTGCTTCCGCTGCGAACCGCATCCAAAGCCTCCTGAATCGGAATCGTATACTGCTTCGCATTCAAAACGCCCTCGATACGACGAATAGCGTCGGAATGACCCTGGCTTACGCCCTTTCCCCAGAACGTATAATCCTTGCCATCAGGAAGAATTACATTGCCGTATACACGATTGATCGAGAACATTCCCGGATCCCAACCGGCCGAAATGATAGCAACCTTGTTGCCTTCCTTCGCCGACTGATCCACATTTGCATAATGCTCCGGAATTCGTGCATGCGTATCAAAGCTGTCGATAACATTGAAGTACTTAGCGTACTCCTTCGTCTGCTTCGGCAAATCCGTCGCACTACCGCCGCAAATAATCAATACATCGATGTCGTCCTTTTTATTCAAAAGCTCATCCACGGGATACACCTTCACGTCGTCCGACAAAAGCTTAACCGTCTCCGGATTTCTACGCGAAAACACTCCCACAAGCTCCATATCATCATTCTGCTGCACCGCGCATTCCACGCCGCGGCCAAGGTTTCCATAACCGAGAATCGCAATTCTAGTCATAATATTCTTACCTCCGCGCTCATTTTTTAACACTTCTCAATGTACTCTTTTTGTCCGAAAAAATCAATACCCTTTTTCAAGAAAATGCAAATCAAAATGCAAAAATATTCGGCTCAGACAAAAAGAAAACTCCTGCGTCGCGGTAACCGGACGCAGGAGCCATTCATTCGTTATGCGAATTATTTGTTAATCTTACGAGCTACATACTTCGTATGCAAAATGTCGTGTGCAGTATGGCTGCCGGGCTCGCCCAAGAACTCTTCGTAGAGCTTCTTGATGCTCGGATTCTCGTGAGACTTACGGATTGCCTTTCTAGCATCGTTAGCATAGAGTGCATTTGCACGAAGTGTGCGTACATCCGTGAAGTTACGTACCTGAGAATCAACCATCGGCTGACCACCACCGTTGATACAACCACCCGGACATCCCATAATCTCGATGAAGTGATAATCAGCTTCGCCGTTCTTAATCTTGTCCATGATGATACGTGCATTGCTAAGGGAAGAAGCAACTGCAACCTTTACAGTCATACCTGCAACGTCATAGGAAGCTTCCTTAATACCCTGCATACCACGAACTTCTTCGAAATCAACGCTCTCAAGCTCTTCGCCGGTCAACGTCTCAACTGCCGTACGAAGTGCTGCCTCCATAACACCACCGGTAGTACCGAAGATAACTGCAGCACCGGTAGACTCACCGAGCGGGTTATCAAACTCACCATCGGGAAGAGCAGCGAAATCGATGTCAGCACGACGAATCATGCGACCAAGCTCTCTGGTAGTAATCGAAATATCTACATCCGGCAAACCTTCTACCGCATTGAAGTCTCTCGTAACCTCGAACTTCTTAGCCGTACAAGGCATAACGCCTACACATACGATATCCTTAGGATCGATGCCCATCTTCTGAGCATAGTAAGACTGTGGATTCGCGGCGAACATCTGCTGAGGCGACTTCCAGGTAGACAAATGATGAAGAAGTTCCGCATAGTAGTGCTCACAGAACTTAACCCAACCGGGAGAACAAGACGTAATCATAGGAAGTACGCCACCGTTCTTTACACGGCCGAGGAACTCATTCGCCTCTTCCATAATAGTAAGGTCTGCACTGAAATCAGTATCAAATACCTTATCAAAGCCAAGACGACGAAGTGCCGTTACCATCTTGCCCTCTACATCGGTACCGATTGCCATACCGAACTCCTCACCGAGAGTTGCACGGATGGAAGGTGCCGGCTGAACGATTACGTGCTTCGTAGGATCCTGCAAAGCAGCCTCTACCTTATACGTATCATCCTTCTCGTAAAGTGCACCAACCGGACAAGCTACGATACACTGACCACAGTTTACACAGCTCGTATCAGCAAGATTCATGTCAAATGCGCTACCGATTACAGAAGCGAAACCACGGTTGTTCGGTCCGATAATACCAAGTCCCTGTACCTTATCACATACGCCTACACAGCGACGGCAAAGGATACACTTGTTGTTATCACGTACCATATGTACTGCGGACGTATCAAGCTCGAACTCAGGACGATATCCATCGTAGAGCTTCTCATCCTCAACACCGAGCTCCTTACAGAGCTTCTGAAGTTCACAATTGCCACTGCGTACACAGGACAAGCAGCGACGATCATGATTCGAAAGAATCAGCTGAAGAGTCTTCTTTCTGGAGTCAATAACCTTAGGCGTGTTCGTATATACCTCAAGGCCTTCGCTTACAGGGTATACACAGGATGCCATCAAGGAACGAGCTCCCTTAACCTCTACAACACAAATACGGCAATCGCCTACTTCGTTCATATCCTTGAGGAAGCAAAGAGTAGGAATCTTAATTCCTGCAAGATTTGCAGCTTCCAAAATGGTAGAGCCGGCAGGCGCCGTTACGTCAATACCGTTAATCTTCAAATTAATATCTGCCATAATCCCTATCTCCTATCAGTCTTTATAAATTGCGCCAAACTTACACTTCTCAACACAAGCTCCACACTTCACGCACTTCTGCGGATCGATAACGTGAGGATTCTTAACCGTACCGGAAATAGCGTTGTTCGGACAAACTCTAGAACAAAGGGTACATCCCTTACACTTGTCAGGATCGATCTTGTACTGGAGAAGATCCTTACATACACCTGCGGGACACTTCTTGTCTACGATATGTGCGATGTACTCGTCACGGAAGTAACGAAGAGTCGATACAACCGGGTTCGGAGCAGTCTGACCAAGTGCACAAAGGGAACTGGACTGGATATGTGCACAAAGCTCTTCGAGCTTCTTAAGGTCATCCATCGTTGCCTGACCCTTGGTGATCTTCTCAAGGAGCTCAAGCATACGACGTGTACCGATACGACAAGGTGCACACTTACCACAGGACTCATCTACGGTGAACTCAAGGAAGAACTTCGCGATGTCAACCATACAGTTGTCCTCGTCCATAACGATCAAACCACCGGATCCCATCATGGAACCGATTGCGAGAAGGTTATCGTAATCCAGAGCTACATCGTAGTACTCAGCGGGAATACATCCGCCGGAAGGACCACCGGTCTGAGCAGCCTTGAACTTCTTACCGTTCGGAACGCCACCACCGATCTCCTCAACAACTTCACGAAGAGTAGTACCCATAGGAATCTCAACAAGACCGGTATTCTTAATCTTACCACCAAGTGCGAATACCTTAGTACCCTTGGACTTCTCAGTACCCATACCTGCGAACCATTCCGGTCCTTTAAGGATAATCTGAGGAATGTTAGCCCACGTCTCAACGTTGTTCAAGATGGTAGGCTTCTCGAAAAGACCCTTAACAGCCGGGAACGGCGGTCTCGGTCTGGGCTCACCACGGTTACCCTCGATAGAGGTCATAAGAGCGGTCTCCTCACCGCAGACAAATGCGCCTGCACCAAGACGAAGGTCAATATTAAACTTAAATCCGGTACCGAGAATGTTGTCGCCGAGCAAGCCGTACTCTCTAGCCTGCTTAATAGCGATCTGAAGACGCTCAACAGCAATCGGGTACTCAGCACGTACATAGATGTAACCCTGAGAAGAACCAATCGTGTAACCGGCAATCGTCATAGCCTCAAGTACTGCATGAGGATCGCCCTCCAATACGGAACGGTCCATGAACGCACCCGGGTCACCCTCGTCTGCGTTACAGCATACGTACTTCTGGTCAGCCTTGTTAGCCATTGCGAAGCTCCACTTTCTACCCGTCGGGAAGCCTGCACCACCACGGCCACGAAGACCACTTCTGTTCAAAATGTCAATAACGTCTTCCGGAGTCTTCTCCGTCAAAACCTGAGCAAGTGCCTGGTAACCGTCGGTACCGATGTACTCATCGATGTTCTCCGGATCGATAACACCACAGTTTCTAAGGGATACACGGTTCTGCTTCTTGTAGAATGCGGTATCGTGCATGGAAATGATGCCGTTAGCTGTAACGGTCTCATCATAGAGATACTTCGTTACAACGTTACCGTTCACCAAATGCTCAAGAGCGATTTCCTCTACATGCTCAAGCTCTACCATTGCGTAGAAAGCAGCTTCCGGATATACGATCATAATCGGGCCGAGTGCACAAAGGCCATGGCAACCCGTAGTAACAACCAAAACATCGTTCTCAAGACCGTGCTTTGCGATTTCTTCCTTCAATTTATCAACGATCTTCAAACTGCCGGAGGACGTACAACCGGTACCTCCGCAGACAAGGACATGACGCTTGTAGGTCTGTCCCTCCTTAGCAAGATTCTCGATTGCTTCCTCGCCTTCACGACGCATAGCAACCAACGCTTGCATTCTTGCTTTAATCTCATTCAATCCTTCAAGTGTTAACATGAATATCCTCCAGTTCTGCTTTATTCGTACTTAGCCAAAATGCCTTCGAGCTGGTCAACCGTCAACTTGCCGTATACTTCGCCATTGATGGTCATAACCGGTGCCAATCCACATGCTCCGATACAGCGGCAAGCGTCCAAAGAAAACTTACCATCCGGTGTGCATCCGCCACCCTCAATACCAAGAATCTGCATCAACTTGTCATAGATGTCACCTGCTCCTCTTACGTAGCATGCAGTACCGAGACATACGGAAATCTGGTACTTGCCCTTCGGCGTCAAGGAAAACTGTGAATAGAAAGTGGTTACGCCGTACACCTTCTCAAGCGGAATTCCGGTTTCATCGGAAATGATGGTTTGAACTTCGATAGGGAGATATCCATAGATCTCCTGCGCCTTCTGAAGAATCGGCATCAATGAACCTCTTTCACCCTTCAGTTCATTAATGGTTTGCAGTAGCTGTTGCTTTTGTTCTTCCGTTCCACGAAACGGAATTGTATTATTTGCAGCGCCCATTCAACGCCCTCCTTATTATTTTTTTATTCAGTCATACATTCTAACATGTTACACGGAAAAATGCTAGCACTCCGCACGATTTCCATGCCCATTTTCTCGTTTTTCGGGTATTTAATACTTGTATACTTGTATACCATTCGACATTGTTCGGGGCCGACGCCTGTCATTACGTCGCAGATCTTTGAAATACAAAGAGTCCCACCGGGAAAACGATGTATTCGCCGAATTGCCGTCCGGTCGACTCACATTGCATCCCCTGCAGGACTCATAATTATCTGTAGCCAAATCAATTCAACACCCGAGTATTATGTCGGATAACATTGCATCTGCATAGTTCACGTCAAAACGATGCCGCATTTTCATTCGGGAGCCCCTCTGCCGCCCGCAAGCAGTCCAAAAACTGCTGCTTCGCCTCCTCCTTGCTGATGCCGAAGGACACGGCCAGTTCTCCGTACAAGCTCTCCTCTGCGAGATGCATATAACGTTCATCGCTTGCAGTCGTTCGTTTGCCTTGTGCGGTGCGCACTCGTTCTCGTATGTAAATCGTCTTCATAATGCGCACAAGCTCCTCGCATCGGCCGGAATAGTACGCCTCCTTGTACACAAGCTCGCGTTTTTTCTCGTCCATAACCGTCAGACTCGGCAGCTCGTTCACGCGCGACAAAAGACTCTCCGCTTCCTTCTTCGTGAGAATCGGGCGCATAATTACCTTACGATTGTCCACCGGACTGAAAATCCTGCCTCCGCCGGAATACAACGGTGACAACGTATAATACTGTCTGTCCATCGCCCCCATATTGGCCAGTGGTCCGACTCCCTCTACACGACATACTCCGTTACTTCCGTGAATCACAAATTCGCCTATCTTATACATACTGACACGCTCCTGCTCTATAAAACGCGACCGGCTGTCGGTCGATTCCTTACGATACAACCCCCTATGCCATGAGTATATCACATTTCAAAATGATCAGTAAGTGACATTTTATCTCGTTTGTATTTTTCTGTATGTATAAAATGCGTTATCGCTTTATTTTTCTGTCTTTTTCGACAAATTCGCCTACATTTCAGTCATCTGTGCCTCGAAGCACAACCTTCGTATAATCGTGTCCTACCTCGGGAAGAAACACTTCCAGAACATCCTTCGTCTGCAATTTCAGACTGGAGGTGCACACGCAGGGATGACAACCGACATGCTCATTTGCCAGCAAATCCTCATCGATCAGAAGTCTGACCTTCTTCTCGGTATCGTTCATAAGTCCGAGCACACTAACGGCTCCGGGATAGATGTCAAGGTACTCAAGCATCGCCTCTTCACCGGCAAAGGACAGTCTTGCACTTCCGATTTGCGCGGAAAGCTCCTTCGTCTTAAACGGCTTGTCGCCCGGCATCATAAGCAAATAAAACTGCGTCTTCTGACGATTGCACAAAAAGAGATTCTTGCACACAGAAGTGTTCAGGGCTTCATCGATTGCCAAGCACGCCTCCATTGTATGCGCCTCCTCATGGTCTGCGCGTTGATAAGAAATGCCCAATCTGTCCAAAAGCTCATACACTCTCAGCTCTCTCTCGGCACGTCCCTCACAATCCACCGGTCTTCCTTCGTACACGTTCATTCTTATGCTCTCTCCTTTTCTTCTATTCCTATCATATCAACTTCTTCGCGGCAAATGCGTCACCGTACATCAGCTTTGCAACGACTTCAAAAACACCAACAGCTCCTCGAAGCTTCCCTGCTGTCCACTCCACGGATGCTTTTCGCTCCGAATAACCCAGTCCGTCACCAGATAACAATCCATTCCGAGCCTCGATGCCGTATCCATATCCTCGTGCTCGTCATTTCCGATCATCAAGCAATCCTCCGGCGCAATCTCGTAGTCCGCCAGAAGCTCCATGAAATATTGCGTATTCGGCTTACAATGATGTGCCTCTTCATATGAGGTCACCGCATCGAAATCCGCCGGGGTAAGTCCGATCCAGCTCATACGAGTCTCTTGCGCCACCATCGGAAAGAACGGATTCGTTGCCAAGAACACCTTGTCCGCCACAGTACGAGCAATTTTGACAGCCTCTGCGACAAGCGGATTCTCGCTTGTACAGGAGCGCACACGAGAAAACTCATTTCGGTAAAAGGTCTCCGTAACCGGCTCGATTTCTTCCGTCTTCAGCCCGGTTGCTCCCTCAAAATAGTCCCAAAACACTTCTCGGTTTGTCTTCTCACCGTCGTTAACCATCATCGCCTTTGTACCGTTCCACACAGCAGCGACCAGCTGCTTCGCCGGAACTCCGGTAAAGGCAAGCGCCTTCGTAAGCTCACTCATATAGCCTTGAAAAAATGTATCGAAATCCATCGGCAGCAAGGTGCCGTCCATATCAAATAAAATCGCTTTGTATTTCTTCATACTTCATCTCCTCTGACCGCCGCCCATTCGGTAATAATTCGAACAGCATTTGGCATACTAACAGCGTATCCACAGTAAGCACACTGCCGTGCCATTTCGGCGTATGTCATTATACTTTTTCCGAAGAAAGATTATAGCTTACCGCTCGTACAGTGTCAAGGCAATCCCCTGACGAATCACCGATAAGGAGGTCATTCATGCATCCGATTCTACAACAATCCCATTCCCTGATTCATACGATGACGCAACTGCGCCACACACTTCATAGCTACGCAGAGGTCGGCTTTGAATTGCCGAAGACGTGTGCTCTCGTCAAAGAGCATTTGGCCAAGCTCGGCATCTCTGCGGCCCCTTGCGGACAAAGCGGCTTAACCGCCATTCTTCACGGCCGTGAGCCCGGAAAGACGTTTTTGCTTCGCGCAGACATGGACGCCCTGCCGATTACAGAGGAGTCCGGCGTTTCGTATGCCGGCACAAATGGCTCTATGCACGCATGTGGGCACGATATGCATACCGCTATGCTACTCGGTGCGGCCGAGCTACTGATGACGAATCGTGACCGACTGAAGGGATCGGTCAAGCTCATGTTTCAACCGGCGGAGGAGCGTCTGGAGGGAGCCAAGTCCATGATTGACGCCGGCGTTCTAGACAAACCGAAGGTTGATGCCGCTTTGATGGTGCACGTGCTTTCCGGTGTGCCCTTGAAGACCGGAACGGTTCTCGTATCCGCCCCCGGTATCAATGCACCTTCCGCAGACTTTTTTCACATCAAACTCACCGGCAAGGGATGCCACGGTTCAGACCCGAGCGCCGGTATTGACCCTCTCCTTCCGGCCGCACAGCTACTGATGTCTCTCTCCGCCCTAACGTCAAAGGAGCTCGGACTCAGCAACGACGCCGTGCTGACGGTCGGGCATTTGACCGGGACCTCCGCGGCAAATGTAATTCCCGAAGCCGTCACCCTTCACGGCACGCTTCGCACAACCAACGAGGAAACCCGCACGTACCTCCATCGGCGTATCTATCACATCGCCGAAGGAATCGCGCTGGCATCTCGCGTCAAAGCGAAATTCGTCATCGACAGTAGCTGTCCGACTCTTATAAGTGATGCTTCCCTTTCCGAAGCCGCTTATCGGCATCTTAGCGAAATGCTTCCGAAGGACCTTCTCTATCGCACCTCGGATCCCGCATTTTCCGACGGCAGCAAGGCAATCGGCAGAGGTTCCGAGGATTTTTCGTATGTCAGCCACCGCGTCCCCTCGCTTATGCTGGCCCTCTCTGCCGGCGCACCGAGCAACGAGGGCGGGTATCCGCTACACCACCCGCGAGTGCATTTTGAAGACGCGGCACTTTCCTATGGTGCTGCTGCCATGGCGCAGGTCGCTATGCGGTGGTTGGAATCGCAGTGATACCTGCACACTGTATCAAGCCCGAAACAAAAACAATCCCTCCCTTGCCGGTGTTCCCGACAAAGGAGGGA
>JAZODS010000057.1:0-4971 GCA_045597165.1 Lachnospiraceae bacterium
AAACGTAACAATACGTCCACTCCAAGAAGGAGTAACTTTTGGAGGGAAGGTGTATTTTGATAAGCTTACGAGAAAGCAGTTGGATCAGTTGATATGGTTATGTAACATTAGCAAAGGAACAACCTATGGCTACAAGCTGGGAATGGGAAAGCCGTTGGGGTTGGGTAGCATAACCATGGAAGTGGTAGACGTTGAACTGAGAAGGTTTGGGACAGAGGTGGAGAATCTCTATTGTATCGAAAAAGATATATACGAGCCTCGGTCTTATGAGGAGTTGGGATATTCGTCAACTGCAAAAAATAAATTCTTAAAGATGTGTGATATGAGTGAGATGGCGACACGAAATGTACGTTATCCATATGCATATAACAAGAAGGGTCAAGAAGGAGAGTCTTTCTTGTGGTTCTCATTGAATCGTGGCGGCGGAATGAAACGACGTAAGGACTATAAGATTCAAGCAGAAGGAGTGATTGACTCTACACGCTTGGACAATCCGCTTGTTGTGCATAGAGAGGAGGAAGGGCAGCGAAATTCTCGAGACGGACAACGAAGAAGTGGCGGCAATCTCGGAAGAAGCGGTTCAAACAACTCATATAACCGAAATGGCAACTGGCGCAAGTGATTTATGAGAGGATGAAGTGATGAAGCAGGCATTTGTGAATTTCTCGAATCATCCGTCCGCTATGTGGACGGATGATCAAAGAATTGCAGCAGAAGAGATTGGGGAGATTGTTGATTTGGCGTTTCCTGAAGTAGCTCCGTTAATGCAGGAAGAAGACTTGCGTCAGATGATAGTAGAATACGTGAATCGAATTAGTGCATTGAACCCGAAATGTGTCATGTGCCAAGGAGAATACACGTTGTGTTATGGCGTGGTAAATGAACTGTTGCGAAGAGGCATTTGCTGTGTTGCTGCATGCAGTAGACGAGAGATGGCTGCTGAAGTAATGGAGGATGGACATGTCAAGAAGCAAGTGGAATTTCGCTTTTGCGGGTTTCGGAAGTATTTGACGATGGGAGAGGAATCATGAACGGCGATATAAGCTACGTTTGCGTGGCGGTACAGATGGCGTGTGATCAAGAAATTCGTCTGCCTGACTGGCTTGCATCAACCATTCGTGGTGCGATTGGCATGCGGATGATACATAGAAATTGTTTGAGAGAAGAAGTCGATTGCACGAAATGCTCGAGGAAGGATTCCTGTGTAACCGGAATTATGTTCGGAAAGCGCTCGGAACGAGAAAGCGACTTGTGCGCTATGCCCTTTGTGGTGTGCAATTGTCATCAAGAGGGATGTGTAATCGAGTTTGAATTGCGATTGTTTGGTAGAGGCATAGAAATTCTCAATGACATTCTGTGCGTCTTGCGCAATGGACTGGTTCTTGGTTCGCACAAGACGTTGTTTCACCTTGAGGATTTGCATGATTTGATAGGAAATCGCTCACTGATATACGATGGGGAGATACTCTTTCCCGAGGTGGGCAAGTTGGTGTTTTCGGAGTGTGAGATGAAATCACTGCGTGTTGAATTTGTATCGCCCTTGGTGTGCAAGAGAAAAGGGGATGAGATTGACTTTGACTATTTTTTGCGCGCATGCGTTCGTCGTGTGACAGGTATGTGGACAGCAAATGACATGACGTTCTCAACAGATTTTGATGAGTTGTTTGCAAGAGCGAAAACCGTTAAGACTGTGAATAGAAAGCTAAAGGCAGTGCCTATGGAGCGACATTCGTCTAGGACGGGAACATCTTTATCAAAGGTAGGGTTGGTGGGAACCTTTGAATTTTGCGGCGAGCTCACAGAAGCATCAAAATGGTTGTTGATGGCCGAAAAAATGGGCATTGGCAAGATGTGCGTCATGGGGTTGGGGCAGTTTTGTATAAGTCGGTAAGATAGTTCCGCAAAGAAAAGGCTTGGAGGCAAGAAAGATGAGAACGGACCAAGAAGTACGCTATCAAGAGAAATCTTTTCCGCGAGAAGAAACGTTGCAAAAGATGTTGTACTATTTTCGACATCTGCTGCTGTATGGCGATTTAAAGACGGCACTTTCGGTGATAAACAACGATCAACAAATTCATGAATACAGCAAGATGCTGTACAACCTAAACATTATTCCCGATTTCGGTGAAAAGGGAAACGGGGCAGGCAAAAACGAGTACTTCGGAAAGACGAAGCTGTGTAATTTGAAAGAACAAGTATGTCGTCTGTATTCAATGACGAGCGGAACGATGCGACAGATGGCAGCAGTGGTTGTGGTTCTCTCGCTCTTATGTGAGCATGGAGAACTGAACATGTCGGCCATTGCTGAAAAAGCAAAAGGAGATTATGGACTGGGTAAGACGATAACGGAGCTGATACCGCGAATGAAGGAGGCAGGGCTTGTTGTCGAAAGAATCGAGGGAAGACTTCGATACTATCGGTTGTCGAGCGATGTGTTTGAAGCCATTATTCCGGAAGATATGGACCGGAAACGAGAAGTTTTGCTACGGATAGAAGAGTTTTGGTCTTTTGCGCTGCAAGCATATCCCTATTCGGGAGTGCTGCACTCTGTATCCGATGTTATGTCTATAAATAAGGCGTATTATCTGGATGAATCGACAGAGGCACCCAAGGGCTTTCGAGTGAGCAAAATTCAAGATAGTAGCGAGGTGGAAGCAGAAGAAGGTGGGCTACAATACGACAACACGTCATTTCATCAAGTGATTGATGAGTTTAATGTTTGGATGGCATATGAGGCATATCGGAAACGCAAGTGGCTGCGTGTACGAGTCTACAACAAGACAGAAAAAAAGGATAGTGAAGTGTTCTTATTTCCGATTCGCGTGATTTGTGATATGCTTTACGGCCGAAGTTATATCCTGGGTTACGGATGTGAGTCGGAGACCGATTCGTCGATAGGGAAATGGCTGGATTCGAAGTCAAGCTTAACCCATGCAACGTACAGAATCATTAAAGTTAGCGACATTGGGACGATGGAAATCACAGAGGAGAATGTTTGTGAGGAGTTTCCGCAGGTAGAGATTGACGAGCAGTTGAAGTATGCATGGAATGTAGCTGTTACTGACAAGCCTAGAGAAAAAACGCATGTTCATCTGCGGTTTCGAGAGGACCCTTATACAAGGCGCTTGGTAGAGAACCAAGGACGACATGGTGCGATAGGGGCGACAAAAGACGGGTGGTTTGATTACGAGATTGATGTTTGGGACGCAAATGAGATGAAGCCTTGGTTGCGGACGTTCGGACAAGATGTCGTAGTTGTGAAACCGGAAGATTTGCGAGAGACAATGGTGTCGGAATACGAAGATATGCTGGCAATTTACGAGGGGGAATAGACAATGAAGTACGAGATATATTCCTTGTTTAGGAACTGTAATGTGCTTGGGTTGAGTCGCTTATTAAATGACGCCCTGTTGTGGGAAGAGTCGAAAGACAAAAGTACTCTTTTCGATTATCGAACAGCCGGCAATATGTCTTTGTATGAGCGTTACTTTATCGGAAACGAGAAAGTAGACTCGGATATGATTCCGTTGCTTGGATCAAAAGAGACGAATGATGAGAAAAATGAGATATTGTTTTATCACGAGGATGGTAAGCGAAAGGTCTTTGCACGAGAATCCCACAAGTCACGCAAAATCTACGGACGCTTTTATATGCCGTATACAACCAGTGAATTGGTTTATCTAAAGCGCTTGTTGAAAGAAAGATTGCATCACTTGTTCTTTACGGAAACAGAGTGTGAAGCAATCGAAGAATCGATGAATGCGTGTTTAAATGAGCGAGGAGTCGCGTTGTCAGAAGTAGAGCAAATGGATGACTTCATTGTGTATAGCGGAAGATCGCGTTTGCGAGACCGTTGGGAAGGGGACATACCGGAACGAAGCAAGCGCATTTTTTCGGAGATAATGAAGGCAATAAAGGGACACGATGACATTGTACTTCGTTTGTCAGACAATCCGGATTGCGAACAGCGGTGTCGCCCGAAAAAGCTTGTCTATTCTCAATTGGAGGAGCGGTTGCGCCTTTTGGCATATGATTATGTGCAACAAAAGGACGTGCGATTCTATGTAAGCGATATGATTGATGTTCGAGAGGTCGACCGAGAGGTCGCTTCTTCAATGCCGCAACAGGAAAAGATGCTGGGGCTGATATTGAAAGTTTCCGCTTCAAAGAATGGGGCAGAGAGACTTCTTACGCGACTTACGGAGTACACTTACTATATAACTCGGGACAATACTTCGTCTGAAACGGACCAACGGTTTTATGTGCTGGTGTTTTTCCCGGAAGTTGATCGATTGCGAGTGATTCGCAGAATTATGTCTGTAGGATCAAATGTTGTGGTTTTGACCAAGAAACGCAGGAAGACATCAGGCGGAAAGAGCGAGAACGAACCGAGAAACCAGCAACTGGAACGGTTCTTAAGGAAGTACATTGTCGACACGGATTGTCGAAAAGATGTGTGGGCGAACTGCGAAGCAACGGTTGCCACTATAAAAGAGGAACTAAAAAAATCAATAGCCAACTATAAGTAGGCATTACAAGATTAACTGCACTTGGTGTGGCGTCGGGGAAATGAAATTCTCCCGACAGGTCACACAGGAGTGCAGTTTTTTTGTTCACTTTACAAACTATTTTTTGATGTGTCCGATCTGTTTTTTGCGATATCATTGCTTTAGCAAGAAGACAAAAGCGCGCAGGGAGGTGTGAAACATGAAAAGATTTCTCTATACGGTGTTGCAATGGACGGCGATGGTTGTCGGTGCCATTTATGCATTTCTGCTGGTTACTGCATGGTTGTAGTCTTAAAGATAATGGGAGGTACGAAGATGAAGAACAAGAAAATGTGGGAAGAACGTATTTTGAAGCTTGAGCAAATGATTGGCCGAGTTGTTATTGGGCTCATTGTCTTTTGCGTGCTGGTATTTGCGGCGTACGGCGTGGTGGATGCCCTTTCAAGCAAGCCCGTTAAGGAAT
>JAZODS010000058.1:0-6270 GCA_045597165.1 Lachnospiraceae bacterium
CAAAAGCGGATATACCAGCTGCTTCAATAAGAAGAAACGCAGCATGAAGCTGTTGCGCCGATGCATGATGATCTTTGCGGCGGTGCTCGTATTTATGACGGCGGTGTTCGGAACATCCTTTGCGGATATCCTAAGCGTAAAGGAACACTACAATGACAGTCTGTTCTATGTGAACACGACGAGCTCGGAAGTGTATCAGCGGTTGGAGGAAGCTCTTAAAGATTCCGAAAGCGGCTTTGATAAGATGACACTTTCGCCAAGTTCATATTACTCGCAAGGTGCGGCGGAAGAGATGTACTTCTCGGTTGGTAGTTTCGAAACCTTCGATACAGCGTCCTATTACGTTTACTTCGCAGCGGACGCTATCCTCCTGCCGATGAGCTGGGCGGAGGAGTTCGAGATTGTTGCGGGAAAGACAGAGGGCATCCAGTCGCAGGATGTTGTAATCACTACGAAGGTGGCAGATCGATTGCTTGAGAATTCGTCATTTGGCTACATCAAGGAGTATGAGGATTTGCTCGGAATCGTTACGGACACTTATACTGTGGACAGAAAGCTACTGCGCGTGGTCGGCATCGTGGAATCCGATGAGGTTGCGATGTATGTACAGGACGATTTTGCTGTTGAGCTGGCTATCGCACACGCCGGTACGAAAGTGGTTATTGCGGAACAAGAGCTGCAGTCCGGTGAATTGGTATTCAAGGATGTAGAAAACCAACCGGACGCTCCGAAGGTAGGTGACACGGTCAAGCTACACGGAATGGACTTTATCGTGAAGAGTATTGTTCGCCAGTATAATGATTACAATACTTGGCTTGAAGCAAATGGACACGAGAAGCTGGACGAGTGGGAGTATTTCTTGCAGCTTGCCGAGGAAGAGCTGAACGCTTTGCTTGAGGAAGAGGGCGTCGATAAGGATGCACTGCTTCAGTCTTGGACCGAGCAGGATTGGATCAACAATCGTGCTTCCGAGTTGCAGGCGGAACGCGGCACAGAATATTTGGTGTACTATTACGAGTACATCGATCCGTTCTTGCAGGATTGGTATTCCTTCCGAAAGGATGTATACGAGCTGTGGCTTGCTTTCGAAAAGGACGTACCCGAGGCCGCTTGGGCAATGCTTTCCGAAGACTATTACGGATGCGTTAAGTACTATGAGCTCCACGGACGCTATCCTTCCTATGAGGAATTGAATGCCGCATTTGAGTCCGGAGAAATCTTGAAATCGTATGATTATCTGGCTGAGGTGTACGACAAGTTCTATTACGAGTTTGAAGACTCGAAGTATTACGATTACGGTTATTACGGGAACTATTACGATTCCTACATGGTTTCCGAGGAGGACTACAAGAAGCTTGGTAGCCGCTACGGCGATACCGATAGCCTTGCTGTGAATTCGCAGTACACCGGCTACTGGGAATACAATCCCGAGACCGGTAAAGAGTATTATGTGTCAACGGAAACGGTTGCATATATGGTGCTTCATTCTACCAATCCGGAGAAGTCGATTCAGTACATGCAGGAGCATTTCAGCGACTTAAAGGACCCGGATACGGGCTATGGACTGGACTTCAAAACGGTCATCACTCCGGATGCCGTATTCGATGAGTTGATCAAAGCGAATAAGCTCGAGATCATCACGGGATTAATTTCGATGGCAGTTTGCATTGCGGCGATGAGCCTTTGTATGTTCTTCATTATGAGATCGACGTTGTTGAATCGTATCAAGGAGGTTGGCATCTACCGAGCAATCGGTGTGTCCAAGAAGAACCTGACGTTCCGATTCACCGTAGAGGCCGGCGTGCTTGCTGCAACGACGGTGCTCATGGGTTACTTGGCCGCCAGCGCATTTGTCTGGGTGATCATGAAGATTGCCTCCGGCGTAAGCCAGGTGTTCTTCTATCCTTGGTGGTACGCGCTGCTTGTATTGGCGTTCTTGATGGTGATTTCGCTGCTGTGCGGCATCTTGCCGATCCGCTCGCTGCTGCGTAAGACACCGGCAGAGATTCTGGCGAAGTACGATATCTAATAAAACAAAGCTTAAGAAAAATGCATAAGCAAAGCTCCCTGTGTCATAGGACACGGGGAGCTTTTTTCGTCGTTTGTTCAGTTGTGCGGAGCTGTCGTTCGTACGGCGGCTCATTTTGTTGTGCGGAGCTGTCGTTCGTCCGGCGCGGCCGAGCGTCTGGCTGCTTATTTGGCTACGCGGAGCACGTCTTACTCTTTGATCTCGAGGTAACTCAGGTCGAACCAGTTGCGGGCGTATACGTAGCCCTCATGCAAGCCGGGGATGACTAACGATTCGAGCTCCGTGCCGTCGGGAGCGCTCAGCGTAAGCGTCTCGCCCTCGGAGAGGTTGTAGATGCACACGTGCGAGCCCTCGGGCAAATCGCCAACGAAGTTGTTGCAGTACACTACGAGACTTGTGCCTGCCGCGAGAGTGGTTCCCTCGGGGAAGCTGTAATCGTAGTTGCCGTCGCTGAGAACGTAGCCGGTGATGTCCTGATCCTGTGTGGAACGATTGGAAACGATGATGTAGTCGGTTCCGTTTGCGCTCACACCGCCGATGTACAGCGGCTTCACGTCCGTAGGCTTTGTGAAAAGCTTCACGGAAATCTTGCCGTCATCGACATCCGAAGAGGTCAGCACGAGCGTTTCGGTCGTTACCTTTTTGCCGTTCACTTCCCAGTAGTCAAATGCGGTGCCGACCTTCAGCACAGGCGTCACCGTCGTGTTGTAGCAAAGGAAGTAGTTGCCGTCAAAGTCTTCGCCCTCGGCGGTTAAGTAGCTGTTCACTTGGAATCGGGCATTTTCCGCATCCCAAATCGTCAGTCGGTACGTTTCACCGAGTGAGAACTGTTTTTTCATGTGCGCAATGGCATGTGAAGCGCGAGTGGAGGCAAATGTACGAATCTGCGTCATGTAGCCGGCAAGCTGTGACTCGTCAATCCAGGACACGTCCTCTGCACCGGTCGAAAGCAAGTATGCGTAGTACAAGGACATCTCCGAAGCACGGGATGAGTGAAGCTGACCGAGTCTTCTTCCGATGTTCGTACCGGACAGTGCGCCGTTCATGAGATCCAGCGACTTCATGATGAAATACTCCTGACAGTCCTCTCGCTCCAAAAGGGCTGCAAGAAGCGGAGCATAGCGATCGCTGTACGGTTTCAGAACCTCCTTCAAGGTGTTGTAGTTGGCAAGCACCTCGGGCTGCTCATACATGCCCATTGTGTAGTCGGTGTCGTGGAGCAGATAGCGCCAACGTCCGTCGTAGACGCCCTCGCCGAATTCCTCGCCCTCTGCGGGGAAGTAGCGATAACACTTATAGTTGTTGTGCGGCCAGTCCTTGTTGCAAAGGACGATGTTGAAGGCCATGTAATCCAGATAATTTTCTACGTCCATCCACTCTCTAACCTCGAGATAGGTTGCCTCGTCGGTCAGGTCGGATTCGATAATCTCGTTGAAACGCGCCTCATAGTCCTCGGCTGCGGTGGAGGTCAGTTCGTCGTCATCGTCTACATTTTTAAACGTCTCGCCACCCTCGAGCACTACAAATTCGCCTTCGACAAATGCCAAACCGTCGCCGGCAGCCTTCTCGGCGGGACTTGCACCGTAGCGGTCCTTAAAGAACTCGTCGCAGTAGGTCGTGTGGAGCCAGTAGAAGCCGAAGTATTCGCCGTTCATATAGGCGATGGCCGGTACAACAGAATGGAAATCGTCAAAGCCGGCATCGACGGCAAGCGTCTGGTTGAGCTCGTCACGGATAAATGCAAAGCGAAAATCGTTACCGCTGTTACGAAGCACGAACTTGTCGTAGCGTACAATGTTCGTTCCGTCAAATGCGGGGTTGTAGAACGTGTTCAGATAAAAACTGCCGCTTTCCGAGCCGTAGGATTTGCGAGCAAAGAATTTCATCGACTTCTGCGGGTACTGTCTGGAAAATGCACCGTAGATGCGAACGCCGACCGGCTGTGCGTTGACGAGCGAACCGTCTCCGTTCACTACCTCGAGGTAGACCGGACGCTCGCTCTCTCTGCCGCGAAGCTCGTAATTTGTTCCGTAGAAGATGCCGTCCGGACCCTTCGTAAGGTCATCGGGGTCGCCGCTGATGTTGAAGACGAGCATATCGTATCGCTCGGTCACCTTAGCGCCGAGAAAATAACCATGAGAGAATACGCCGGAGTCGGAGCCGTCCGCATATACGACAATTGCCTTGAGGTTGTGTACCGTCGGCAAATCGCCGGTCGAAGCACTCAGCGCAATACCGGTCTCGTCATTGTAACGGCGAGAAGCGGTCGTCGGAGTCGTGCCATCGAGCGTGTAATAGATGGTTCCTTCGTAGCGCGTGAAAATGCGCAGATTAATGCTTTGCGTATAGAAGTAGCTGTTGTGCGAAAAGACTACATCGGGCATATCGTCCGTAAAGGAGATGGTGTCTTCCGTGTAATCTCTCGGCGGCTGCGTGGGCTTAAGGATGTCCACGTCGAGATCCTGTTCGCCGGGCAACGGCACTACCGCAGTGGGGGAGGGACCTGTGCCAAGACCGCTCTTGTCACCCGAGGTGAGGGAAGCGATAGCAAAGATGCCGATAGCGGCAACCACTAGAATTGCCAAGATGATTCCGGTTGTCTTTTTGTTCTGTACCATGATTTCCTCCGAGTCGTGATGTTGTAAACGCTATGCTGAAAGCTGCGTTACGGAAAGCTTTTAAAAACACCTGCGCAGAATGGGGGATTCCGCGCAGGTTAAGAAAGGAGTAGGCACTCATGACGAGCATGAGAGCCCGAATGAAACTCAATCTCCGGTGAACTCGACAAGAACCGCATTTTCCACGCCGGAAATGCCATTCAGCTCATCGAGAAAAGGCGTCTCGGTGCCTTTGAAACGAATCTGCACAGTAAGCTCGGTGGACTCGCGATAGCGGGTCTTATTCTTCAAGCGTCCGTTCAGGGAAGTGATAATGCGAGATACCTCTTCCGCAGAAGCCTCGTCGTAGCGAACTACGAGAAGGTACGTTCCGCCCATCGTACGCAAAAGCGTCATGCCGATGTAGACGATAGCAAGGAAAATCGAGCCGATGATTGCAAACAGAACCATACCCGCACCGGTTGTAAGTCCGACTACAACGGACCAGAACAGGAAGCCGACATCCAACGGATCCTTAATGGCTGAGCGGAAACGGATGATGCTGAGTGCACCGATCGTTCCGAGGGAAAGTGCAACGCTTGAGGAGATCGTAAGGATGATCATTGCCGTTACAATCGTAACAAGCACCAAAAGCACTGCAAAATTCTCGCTATAGCACGCACCGCGATAGAAGAAGCGGTACACGAGATAGATGATAGCGGCACACAGCACGGTGAACGTCAGACAGGCAACAATCTGCGCAGGCGTCGTAACGTTAAGGGCATTTGCTTGGGTTAGGAGATTTTTAATCTCGGTTATGTATTCAGACATCATAAACTCCTTTGTGGGTATTGATATTTTATCTCAGTACAATGTTGTTCTTCCGCAGCAGGTCGCAGCCGAGGACGAATTTTGAAATCGCCATGTGCGTTCCGTTGTTCTGCAGAAGCTGCTTTAGGTGCATCGGGAAATACGCACCGTATTTGATCTCGAGCACGACCTCGCCGTGGTCATAGACGGGACGAGTGATGAGCTTGTCGGAGAACATGTCCAGCGTATTCACGGCGGCACTCACATCGTAGTCGAATGTAATGCGAACCTTAGAAAGCGGATGGACGTAAGCCTGTCTCATATAATCCACGATAACAACCGGATGCAATCGACTCGTATTGTGAAGTGCGAGCACCTTATGACACAGCGGAGAATCGTAGTGTAGCAGGCTGCTGAAATCTCCGCGAAGGATACGGTCGTGATCCTCCTTTGTAATTCGCGACGCGGATTTGGAGATGTAATCGTTGATCTTCTCCTTGTTCTCAAGCATCAGCAAGGAGGAGTCTCCGTTATAGGCACGAATACGGAACTTGTTGCGGTGCCACACGCCGTCTCCCTTTTCATAATAGGCGGAGTTGTGCATATCATCGAGGTAAATGCTCTGAATGCGGTAGCCCTCCGGCCCCGGCATGTGCGGGTCGGCCTCTAAGACGCCGGCAACCCTCGTGTGAAGCTCTACGTATTGCTGATGGGACAGGAGAATCTTGATCTCGTGCCGCTTTGGAACATCCGCAAAGGGATTCTGATATTGCATTAACACGAGTCGCTCCTTTCCCTCCCGACACGTCGGGCGTCCTATGTGTAGCAAAATGC
>JAZODS010000059.1:0-56021 GCA_045597165.1 Lachnospiraceae bacterium
TGGGTGAGGACGAGGAGATTGAGAGCATTTGCAAGACGGACGCTCGCGTCATCAAGATCATTAAGCCCCATGCGGAAAATGCCGAGGTTATGCGTAAGATTGCACACGCTAAGGCGTGTGGCGTTATGGCAATGGGCATGGACATCGATCATGCATTTGCCGGCAACGGAGAGTATGACAACGTGCTCGGCCTCCCGATGAAGCCGAAGTCGACGGAAGAGCTTAGAAGCTTCGTACAGGCCGCAGGAGTGCCGTTTATCATCAAGGGCGTATTGAGTGTAGAGGACGCGCTCAAATGCGTGGAAATCGGCGCAGCAGGCATTGTAGTGTCGCATCACCACGGCATCATGGATTTCGCAGTGCCGCCGTTGGCGATTCTGCCCGAGATTGTGAAGGCGGTGGACGGCCGACTCAAGATCTTCATTGATTGCGGTGTGGAATCCGGCATGGACGTATTCAAGGCACTCGCACTCGGAGCGGACGCAGTTTGTGTGGGACGAGCATTGATGGGCCCGCTCAAGCAAAATGCGGCACAGGGAGCAGCAGAAGCAATCAAGCGCATGACCGCTGAAGTGGCAGGCGTTATGGCACGCACGGGATATGCGAAGATTGCGGACATAGACGACACGTGTGTGTGGCGCCCGTAAACGCAGTGATAGCTCGCGGAGCGAGCGGTGATAGTAGCACGGAGTGCTACGGTGTTAGCCGCCCTTGGCGGCAGTGTTAGTCGGCAGAGCCGACGGTGTTAGCGCCGGAAACGGCGCGGTGAGGATGGAATTAAAATCGCCTGTGGCAAGTGATAGGTTGTTCACGTTGTTTCGTGAATTCGTATCACTTGCCACAGGCTTTTTGCTTTACTGTTGATGTTATATTTCACAATCGGAAAGACAATCTCCACCAGAAGACTCGACAAGGTCTTGTTTCTTTCTCCTTATGTAAGCAACGAGAATGCAAAGATATATCAATGCGGTCAGTTCAACAATTGTGGGATAGATGATGGTGAGCATGTAGTCTGCATACGTATACAAGAAGACTTCTATTCCGGAAAGAATAACAACACCTACGATTGCAAGACGGTGCTGATTGCTTATCAGTTTATCCTTGATGAGGGCAGTAATTATCAAAGAGAAGCCTATGATATTCGCTATGGCGGAAACGAACAACACAGTTCCTTTGACATAGGCTAAAACTAACGAGGCATCGTAGTTATTGGTTCCAAGGAGTAGCAGCCAATTGAGTGCATCTATAATGTGTTCTATAAGAAAGGCAAAGGATTCGCTCAAAAGGAGTGTGATGCAAGCAACGAAAAGTAGTTTGTTGTACTTGCCTTTAAGGTACTCGTAGCTGAAATAGGTTATGAATATCAACAATGCGAAGTCAATATAATATGTATAGTAGGACAAGAGCATCACAATCGTAAGTGCATCTATTTGTGGTGTTACGAGACAGGCGATAAGTACGATGAATGACGTATATACGGCATGGAGGAATAACGTAATGCCCAATGAAGCGGTAGTTGATTTGGAAAGCCACTGCGTGCTTTTATAGCTCATTTTTTCTAATATAGAATAGAACAAATAAATCGCAGAGAGCTCGATTAAGGGGCCGACATATGTGATGGTGAAATTCAGTGTGTGCCCAATCATTTCTTGATAATCAAGTATGTGATTGCTAACGAACAAGATAAATGAAAACCAAGAAACCGTTAACAAGCACAAGAAATAGAGGACAAGTTTGCCAACATTCTTAAATACGCACATATAATAGTGCTCGTTTTCTATGATGGAGTAATTAAAATAAATATCATTCTTTCTAAATTCGTAAACGACGTATATACCCACAACAAATAAAAGTACAAGAAGGATACGAGAAAAAGATTGATCAAAATGGTTGAAAGACGATGTGTGATACTGAACGATGGGAAGGAAAATGGCATAAACAATTGCAACTGCCTTTATCAGCACGGATGCTGCCTTGTTATAATATCGGTGTTCCACAGATACAGCACGTTCATCTCTGACCTGCATTGTTTTGCTGAGAACAAAACCGATGACTAAAAGAATAGAGCCCAGTATTACAATCGTCGCTTCAAGAGTCACGAAGCACAGATATTTTGGATAACCCGCAGAATTCAAAATATCAGCAAAGCGAATGGAGCCAATCAGAAAGGACAAGATTACTGACAGTGCGATGGCATTTCTTGAGATTCTACCTTTTTCGTTTTCAATTCTTTCGTCGTAAAACATAGTTACTCCCTCCAAAACAAATCGTTAAGTGTTACACCGAGTTCCCTGCAAATTTTAATGCACAATTCTAAAGACGGATTGTATTCACCGGTTTCGATCATGTTGATTGTTTGTCTCGAAACCCCAATGTTTTTGGCTAGTTCGGTTTGTGAAAGAGTTTTAGCAAGTCGAGCTTGTTTTAGTTGTTCGTTCATTGTTGATCTCCTTGTCAAATATATTTGACAGTCTGATTGTAGCACAAAACAAATGGGCTGTCAAATATAATTGACAACCCATGTATCGTGAGATAAAAAAATAATTGCATTTCCAGCGCCAACACCTGTTGTTTCGCGGAGCCCTCACCGTTTCCGGCACTAACATTGGCGTTGCTTGCTGCGCCACCATCGCAGCACAGAGTGCTGCTATCACCGGCCGCATGGCGGCCTAACACCGTGGCCGTAGGCCACTAACACCGCGCAGCCTTGCTGCGCTATCACTGCCAGCTCCGCTGGCCTCACTCCTTCCCCACATATATCGCCGCAAATGCCCCCGGTCCTACATGAACACCGATAGCGGCTCCGATTTCTGCGCGCATCGTTGGTGGATATCCGGCATTGGTCAGACGACCTTCTAGCAATTCGCAGTTCTCAGTGTAGTGGGAGTAGAGCGTATACAGCGGGAAATCCGTGTCGACCGGGTGCTCCTGAACGTGCTTTACGATGGCGCTCAAAGCCTTTGCCCTTCCGAGGTGACGTCCGGCAACGACTACAGAGCCTTCCTCCACACGGATGGTCGGCTTGACGCTGGCCATTTCCCCAATGGAGGCAGCGGCCTTGCTGATGCGCCCGCCTCGACTAAGGTAAGTCAGGGTGTCCACACCGGCAACAATCTGCAGTCTGGAACGGAGCATTTCCACACGTTCGACAATCTCGGAGGCGCTAAGACCTTCGTCGGCCAAATGCTTTGCATGGTCCGCAAGAATGCGAATGCCGTACGAAACCGACAGAGAATCGATTAGGTGGATGCCTTCGTACTGCACCATGGATTTGGCCAAGGTCGCACTTTGCAACGTTCCGCTGAGCGCGGAGGAAATGAGGATACAGATGAGCTCGTCACCGCGCTCCTTTGCTTCGGCAAATGCCTCGAGAAAGCTCTGAGGCGAGGGCTGCGAGGTCTTCGGAACATCCGTGGCTTCCAACATATATTCATAGATTTCTTTGCGGGAGATTTCGATGCAGTCACGGTAGCTGCGATCGCCCATTGTAATGTCAAGTGGAACGAGCTCAAAATCTCGTTCAAAGAGCTCCTCGCCGGTATAGTCTGCCGAGGAGTCAACCAAAATACGAATCATAACTTTTTCCTTTCTGTATCGCAGGGCCTAGCGGTGTGATTTGCCGCCGAGCAATGAATCTGCGATTGTCGATATCTCATCAAACATTTCAATCGCCTGTGCGGTTTTCTCCGGCCCAAGCTTCTTTATAATGCTATCAAGCAACTCCAAAATGCGCGCGTGCTGCTCCAAATAGACGTCCAGCTTATCTTCATTCAGTGCCAGATAAATGAGCCGCTTGTCGCTGGAGGAGCGCTCCTTCTTAATAATCTCGCGGTCCTCGAGAGAGGTGAGAATGCGATTCATCTGCGATTTCAGTATCTTTGTCTCGTTACACAAATCCGTTGCCGTAAGTCGAGGGCCACCGTTGCAATGCTGGCGATACAGAACATTGCACACAAGGGACTCGTTGTATGACATTGAGGAAACGACTCTGGGGTTCATGATGGACGTAGAAAGGCGAAGCCAGGAGTCGAGTAGACGTTCGTTTTGCATGAAAAGCTCCTTTCATCGGTTGTGTGAGAACGGAATGGTTTGAATTACAAATTGATTAGTTCACAAAATGAAAGGTTCACAATGTGAACAAATAGAGGATAACACATAGAGTGGGGGATGTCAAGAGGGAATGTGGCCGGCGGAGCCGGCATGTGATTGGCGTTGCAAGCAACGCCGGTGATAGCGGGCGGAGGTAGCGCAGCTTCGCGGCGCGGTAGTAACAACCAAAGCAGCTGTGATAGCAGCAAGTATAGTTACAGTGAATGCTCGCGCAGCTTGCTGCTATCACTGCGAGTTCTGCTCGCCTAACACTGCAGCACTCCGAGCTGCCACCACCGACGAGCTACGCTCGTCTAACACCGTCGGCTTTGCCGACTAACACCGCAGCGCTTGCGCTGCTATCACCGTCGAGCTCTGCTCGCAATCGGCTATCACCGCAAAAAAGCAAGCCCGGATGTCTTTTGAACATCCGGGCTTGTTTTTTTGCTACTTACTTATCGTGAATCTCACTGTGCAGCTGCTGCAAGGACTTGATCTCGCCATTGCCATGCTTCTTTACATAGTGAATACCGTCTGCCGTTGCCTTAGCTGCGGCAATCGTTGTCATATAAGGAACCTTTGCCTTAATTGCTGCCTTACGCAGGTAGCTGTCGTCGTTGACGCTTTCCTTGCCGGCAGGAGAGTTGATGATCAACTGGAAGTCTCCGTTCGTAATGCGGTCAAGCACGTTCGGACGACCCTCGAAGAGCTTCTTTACCTTCTCTGCGGGGATGCCTGCTTCGTTGATGATGTCGCAGGTCGTGCCGGTTGCAACAATCTTGAAACCATCCTCGTAGAGACTCTTAGCAACCTCAACAACCTCGGGCTTGTCCTTGCGGTTTACGGAGATGAGTACCGTTCCCTCGAGCGGAAGCTTGGACTGCGTAGCTTCCTGAGCCTTGTAAAATGCTTCGCCGTAGGAAGCGGACAAACCAAGTACCTCACCGGTCGAGCGCATCTCGGGTCCGAGAATCGGGTCAACCTCAGGGAACATATTGAACGGGAATACTGCTTCCTTAACACCGTAGTTCGGGATTACCTGCTCCTTCAATGCGGGAACGGGAGACGGTGCTCCGGTAATCTCAGAGGTGATAATGTCCGTTGCAAGCGGAACCATGCGGATGTTACATACCTTCGAAACAAGCGGTACGGTACGGGATGCACGAGGATTTGCCTCAAGCACGTATACCTTGCCGTTCTCGATTGCGTACTGCATGTTCATAAGACCCTTTACATGCATCTCCTCGGCAATCTTCTTGGTGTATTCCTTGATGGTTGCCACATTTTCCTCACTGATGTGTACGGAAGGAATGATACAAGCGGAGTCTCCGGAGTGAACGCCGGCGAGCTCGATGTGCTCCATAACAGCTGGTACAAATGCGTGAGTACCGTCGCTGATAGCATCTGCCTCACATTCCAAAGCGTGATTCAGGAAACGGTCAATCAAAATCGGGCGATCCGGTGTAACACCAACTGCTGCATTCATATATTCGGTCATGCCGAGATCGTCGTATACGACCTCCATACCACGTCCACCGAGTACGTAGGACGGACGAACCATCGTCGGGTAACCGATCTTGTGTGCAATCTCAAGTGCTTCCTCAACCGTAGTAGCCATACCGGACTCAGGCATCGGAATCTCGAGCTTCTCCATCATAGCGCGGAAAAGGTCGCGGTCCTCGGCGAGGTCGATAACGGAAGGAGCGGTACCGAGAATCTTAACACCGTTCTTCTCAAGGTCGGCTGCAAGGTTCAGAGGAGTCTGTCCGCCGAACTGTGCGATAACGCCGAGAGGCTTCTCCTTCTTGTAAATGCTGAGTACATCCTCGAGCGTCAAAGGCTCAAAGTAGAGCTTGTCGGAAGTATCGTAGTCTGTGGAAACCGTCTCGGGGTTACAGTTTACGATGATCGTCTCAAAGCCCTGCTTCTTCAATGCCAAAGAAGCGTGTACGCAGCAGTAGTCAAATTCGATTCCCTGGCCGATACGATTCGGGCCACCACCGAGAATCATGATCTTCGGCTTCTCCGTGGAAACCGGATTCTTGTCTTCTGCATTGTAAGTGGAGTAGTAGTAAGCGCTGTTCTCCGTTCCGCTTACGTGAACTCCTTCCCAAGCCTCCTCTACGCCGAGCGCAATACGCTGCTCGCGAATGGAGTCCTCGGAAACCTCAAGAAGCTGGCTCAAATATTTATCTGCAAAACCATTCTTCTTAGCGGAAATGAGCAACTCGTCCGGAAGCTTGCTTCCCTTGTACTTGAGGATGTTCTCTTCCTCTTCAACGAGCTCCTTCATCTGCTCGATGAAGTATGACTTAACGCGAGTAAGCTCAAAAATCTCTTCCACGGTAGCACCCTTACGAAGTGCTTCGTACATAACAAAGTGACGGTTACTGTTCGGAACGTTGAGAAGCTTAAGCAGCTGATCCTTAGTCATGGTGTCGTATGCATTTGCATGGCCGAGACCGTGACGACCGATCTCCAAGCTACGGATTGCCTTCTGGAAAGCTTCCTTGTAGGTCTTACCGATACTCATAACCTCGCCTACGGCACGCATCTGGGTACCGAGCTTGTCCTGTACACCCTTGAACTTTTCAAATGCCCAGCGAGCGAACTTGATTACGATATAATCGCCATCCGGAACGTACTTATCAAGAGTTCCGTACTTGCCGCAAGGGATATCCTTAAGAGTCAAGCCTGCAGCGAGCATAGCGGATACGAGTGCAATCGGGAAGCCGGTTGCCTTAGAGGCAAGGGCGGAGGAACGAGAAGTACGAGGGTTGATCTCGATTACGATGATACGATCGGAAACCGGATCGTGTGCGAACTGTACGTTCGTTCCACCGATAACCTGAACGGAGTCAACGATCTTGTATGCCTGCTCCTGCAAGCGCTTCTGACATTCCTCAGAGATGGTCAGCATCGGAGCGGAGCAGAAGGAGTCACCGGTGTGAACTCCGAGCGGGTCGATGTTCTCGATGAAGCAGACGGTAATCATATTGCCTTCCGCGTCACGAACAACCTCGAGTTCAAGCTCCTCCCAACCGAGGATGGATTCCTCTACGAGAACCTGTCCTACCAAGCTGGCCTGAAGACCTCTTGCACATACCGTGCGAAGCTCTTCCTTATTGTATACAAGGCCGCCACCTGCGCCGCCCATCGTATAAGCAGGGCGAAGAACTACGGGGTAGCCGAGCTCCTCTGCAATCGCAAGTGCATCATCAACGGAGTAAGCAACCTCGCTGCGTGCCATCTCGATGCCGAGGGCATTCATAGCATTCTTAAACTCTACACGGTCTTCACCGCGTTCGATGGCGTCAACCTGAACACCGATAACCTGTACGTTGTATTTATCCAAAACACCCGCATTGGCAAGCTCTGAACAAAGGTTCAAGCCGGACTGTCCACCGAGGTTCGGAAGAAGTGCATCCGGACGTTCTTTTGCAATGATCTGTTCCAGACGCTCTACATTCAATGGCTCTATGTAGGTTACGTCTGCGGTTTCCGGGTCTGTCATGATAGTAGCCGGATTGGAATTCACGAGTACGATTTCGTATCCGAGCTTACGAAGAGCCTTGCAGGCCTGTGTGCCGGAGTAATCGAATTCGCAGGCCTGGCCGATGATAATCGGGCCGGAGCCGATAATGAGGACCTTGTTGATGTCTGTTCTCTTAGGCATGGTTTTACCTCCATAATTCTGTCCACAACATTTTGCTTCTATAATATTATATATAAAAAGTTCAAAATCACAAGTGCTTTTTCAATATAATTTTGCGAAAACCGAAAAAAAGCTGAGCTGCAAAGCAATCTGTCGAAATGGAGATTGCGCAGAAGCTCGATTCGATGTACAATGTGAAAGACAGGTTGATGTGAAATGGCAGGATGTGTAACAAATTCGTGGTGGAGGTGGATTTATGAGCCAACAAAACAATGATAAGAAATTAACCTTAGTATTCGATTGGGGCAATACCCTGATGGTGGATTATCCGGATGAGTCCGGTCCGATGGTCGAGTGGTCTCGCGTAGCGCCGATGAAGGGCGTGAATATGGCGATTCCGGAACTCGCCGAGCGTTGTGCGTGCTACGTGGCGTCCAATGCGAAGGAATCGGATGCCGAGCAGATGAAAGCAGCATTTGCAAGACTCGGACTCGAGCGTTACTTCAGTGGATTCTATACGAGCAAAGAGCTTGGCGCTTGCAAGCCGGATGTGGAATTCTTTGAGAAGCTGGCTGAGAAGCTTGAGTGTGCGCCGGAGCAGATTACTTACGTAGGCGATAGTTACGAGAATGACATCGTTCCGGCTAAGAAGGCGGGCATGTCGACGATTCTTGTGAAGTCAGAGCAGGGGGAATATCCCGACGCCGACAGCTGTGTGGATAGCATTTGGTCCATGCTGGAGCTGTAGGCTACGAGTGGCATGCAGAGTGTGCCGGTTGTAGGAATACGAAGTGGCATGCAACGTGTGCCGGCTATTGAATACGAAGTAGCACGAGGAGCGTATGGAACTGAAAAAGATCGCATGTATGCGAAATGATTTTGTGGACAAATTCGGTATACCGCGCCAAAGCGGACTCGTTCCCGAGCTGCGTGGACGGATTGTATTTGAGCCGGAATATCGAAAGGCGGAGGCATTCAGAGGCTTAGAGGGCTATTCGCATCTGTGGATTTTGTGGCATTTTTCCGAAGTGGACAGGAAGGAATGGTCACCCACAGTGAGACCCCCGAGGCTGGGAGGCAATACGCGAGTCGGTGTATTTGCAACGAGATCGCCGTATCGCCCGAATCCGATCGGGCTGTCCTGTGTACGACTGATGGACATCGTGACGGACGGGCCGGAGGCTCCGTATTTGGTTGTAGCGGGCGCCGATCTTATGGACGGAACGCCGATCTACGACATTAAGCCGTATCTGCCGTATACGGATGCGCATCCCGAAGCACTGGGTGGCTTTGCGGACGAGTTTGTGGATTATAGGCTGCACGTTGTCTGCTCGGACGAATGGAAACGTGTTGTGCCGGAGGACAAGCTCGAAGCGTTGCTCGGAGTGCTCGCCGGTGATCCGAGACCTGCGTACCAGCAAGATGAGAGCCGCGTGTACGGTTTGCGGTTTGACAACTTGGAGGTGCATTTTCAGGTGAAGGGCGAGGTGCTCACTGTAGTGGATATCACGGTGAGTGACGGAAGCTGACCGGGTAGTGACAGCGCAGGTACATAAAAAGCTATCCGATAGGGAGATAGAGAATAACAAAAACAAAGTAGAATAGTACATTGTTTTTCGTAGTGTAGGTGGTAAGATAAAGGCGTTCGGTGGATCATCGGACGCCTTTTTCGGTGCGCAAATGCACCGATGATCAGAGTAACGGAAAGGTGAGTCGACATATGACGAAGAAGAACAAGGAGCAAGGAGTAACCTGTATTCAATGGTTATTTAAAAACCTGGCCGGTCACAAGAAGATTTACGTGCTGGGTCTGTTTCTTACGATTGTGTACAACGCAATGCAGTTGATTGTACCCGTCTTCAGCCAGCAGATTATCGACAGGTTCCTCAGTGGTGACAAGGCGGCGTATAATCTGGAGCACCATTTGAACCAGCTGTTGATGCTGATTGCGTGTATGGTAGTGTTCACGTTTTTGCGTACGTTTGTGGTTTACCAAACCTGTATGATTTTCGAAAAGGTATCTCAGGACTTTTTGTACCGCGTGCGTAACCGTTTGTTCCGCAAGATATTGCATCAGGACATGAATTTTTACGACAAGTTCCGTACGGGCGATTTGATGACTCGTGTTACGGGTGACTTGGACGCTGTGCGCCACATGATTGCATGGGTAGTGCGTGCGGTTGTTGAGTGTGTGGCTCTGTTGCTTTCGGCAGCCATCTATTTCATCTACTTGGATCCGTTGATGGCGCTTTGTATCCTGGCAATCAGTCCGTTGATTTTCGTGATTACAGTTAAGTTTCGTAGAGAGGTTGCACCGATGCACCGTAACCTTCGTGAGAAGCTTTCCGATTTGAATACGGCAGCCCAGGAGAACATTTCGGGTAACCGAGTAGTTAAGGCATTTGCCAGAGAGGACTATGAAATTCAGCGTTTCGAAGAACGCAACAAGGATTTCTCCGAGTCGCGTAAGAAAACGTCCCTTTTGTGGCTGAAGTACTTCCCTTACATTGAGTCTTGTGCAAATGCTCTGTCGGTAGTGCTCATGCTCGTCGGTGGCTTGTTCTTGATTAGCGAAAGATTGACGATGGGTGAGTACGTTGCTTACTCCGGTTTGCTTTGGACAGTTGCCAATCCGATGCGTAGCTTCGGTAACATCATCAATGAGTTCCAGCGCTTTGATGCAGCGGCACACAAGGTAATGGAGATTGATTTTGCAGAGCCTACCATCGTATCTCCGGAGCTCGAGGTTGAGCCGGAGTTCCGTGGCAAGATTGAGTTTTGTGATGTACATTTTTCTTATAACGACACAGAGGTGCTGAGCGACATTAACTTTACGGCAGAGCCCGGTGAGACAATCGCCATTATGGGTGAGACCGGTGGTGGTAAGACCTCATTGATTCAGTTGATTCCGCGATTCTACGATACGACGAGCGGAAAGGTGCTTGTCGATGGCGTAGACGTTCGCGATTGGGATTTGACCGAGCTTCGTAAGAACATCGGTATGGCTACGCAGGACGTGCTCCTGTTCTCCGACAGCATTGACGGCAACATTGCGTACGGCGATTCCGACATGTCTGAGGACCGAGTACATTACTTTGCGGGAAGTGCGGCTGCGGCAGAGTTCATCGAGAAGATGCCGGAGGGCTACGATACGATTGTCGGAGAGCGCGGCGTAGGACTTTCCGGTGGACAGAAGCAGCGTATCTCGCTTGCACGTGCTCTTGCGGTACGTCCGGGCATTTTGATATTGGATGATACGACCTCGGCAGTTGATATGGAGACCGAGAAGCACATTCAGGAGAGCCTGAGACACCTCGATTTCCCTTGTACGAAGTTGATTATCGCTCAGAGAATTTCTTCGACGAAGGACGCTGACAAGATATTGATTCTTGAGCATGGTAAGATTACCGAGTCCGGAACCCATGCGGAGCTTTTGGCGAAGAAGGGCTACTATTATCAGGTAGCTAAGCTGCAGAACGGAGGTGAGGACCTTGCGTAGAAATACATATGGTGAAGACGAACGTCTGGAAACCCCGTTTAACATTCGACATCTGTTGAGAGCCGGCGTGTACATTAAGCGCTATCGTGCTCCGATGATCGTTGCATTTTTGCTGAGTGCGTTGGCTGCCGGAACCGGTATGCTTACGCCGATGATTACGCAGTACGCCCTCGACGTTGTTATTCCGAACAAGGACAAGGAGACGCTGTATCTGCTTGTCGGAGCAGTTGTCGGAGTCATCGTAATCAGTATTGTGTTCGCTACCATTCGTTCGAAGATTATGACGATAGTGAGCCAAGATATCATCTACGATATTCGAAGCGATATATTCGCGCATTTGCAGGAGCTTTCGTTCCAGTACTATGACGACAGACCGCACGGAAAGATTCTGATTCGAGTTGTAAACTACGTAAACTCGGTATCGGATATGCTTTCGAACGGTATCATCAACGTCATTCTGGAAGTCCTCAACATGGTATTCATCGTAGTATTCATGTTCATTGTGGACGTTAAGCTTTCCCTTGTAGTCATTGCAGGTATGCCGATTCTTATGATCTTTATGATGTTCATCAAGAAGCATCAGCGTCGCGCATGGCAGAGAGTATCGAACAAGAACAGTAACCTCAATGCATACCTCCAAGAGAACATCGTCGGTGCGAGAGTAACGCAGATTTTCACCCGTGAGGAGGAAAATGCGGAGATCTTCGATAACCTTTCCTTGCAGTGCCGAGAGGCGTGGATGGAAGCAATCAAATATTCCAACCTCGTATGGCCGGGTATCGACAACGTATCGGTATGGGTACGTGCGGCAATCTATTTGGTAGGTCTTTTGTGGATCGGAACGGAGGGCGGAGCTACAATCGGTGTCATCGTAGCAGTCAGCTCGTACGCAGCACGCTTCTGGCAGCCGATTTTGAACCTCGGTAACCTGTTCAACAACTTCATTAACAACATCGCTTATCTCGAGCGAATCTTCGAGACGCTGGATGAGCCGGTGCAGGTACACGACAACGACGGAGCAACCGAGCTTCCGCCGATCAGCGGTTCGGTTGATTTTGAGGATGTAACGTTCTCTTATGAAGAAGGCAAGGAAGTTCTTTCGCACGTATCGTTCCATGTAAATGCGGGAGAGAGCGTAGCCTTGGTTGGACCTACCGGAGCGGGTAAGAGTACGATCGTAAACTTGATTTCGCGATTTTACAATCTGGACAGCGGCCGTGTATTGATTGACGGACACGACATTTCCGAGGTGACTTTGAAGTCGCTTCGTTCCCAAATGGGTATTATGATGGAGGATAGCTTCATCTTCAGCGGAACGATTGCCGACAACATTCGATACGGCAAATTGGACGCTACGATGGAGGAAATCGTCGATGCGGCTACTACCGTACGTGCCGATGAGTTCATTCGTTTGGCGCAGGATGGCTATGAGACGGAAGTTAAGGAGCGAGGCTCGCTCTTGTCGCAGGGACAGAGACAGCTGATATCCTTTGCTCGTACGCTGATCAGCGATCCGAGAATTTTGATTCTCGACGAGGCAACCTCGAGTATCGACGTTCAGACCGAGAAGGCTTTGCAGGCCGGTCTCGACGCGATGTTGAAGGGAAGAACGTCCTTCATTATCGCACATCGTCTCAGTACGATTAAGAACTGTGACCGCATTTTTTACATCGACGACGGCGGTATTGTAGAGAGCGGAAACCACGATGAGCTGATGGCTAAGCAGGGCGAGTATTACAAGCTTGTCATCTCGCAATGGGACTAAAAAATGTAAAATTTTTTTCTTGACGCATCCGTCAAAATGGGTATAATATAAGTGTGTGGGGTCGCTTCGCGAAGTGACCTCGCACACTAAATTTTTTATAAGAATAAGGGGTTACATTATGGCGAACAAGTATGCAGGTACTAAGACCGAGCAGAACCTCTTGGAGGCTTTTGCAGGAGAATCGATGGCGCGTAACAAGTATACGTATTTTGCTTCCGTAGCGAAGAAGGCGGGCTATGAGCAGATCGCCGAGCTGTTTTTGAAGACGGCAGAGAACGAGAAAGAGCACGCGAAGCTTTGGTTTAAGGAGCTTGGCCTTTTGGGCGATGTGGCAGACAATCTGTTGCATGCGGCAGAGGGCGAGAATGCTGAGTGGACCGATATGTACGACCGTATGGCACGAGAAGCGGAGGAAGAGGGCTTCCCTGAGTTGGCAGATAGATTCCGTGGCGTAGCAGCTATTGAGAAGGCTCACGAGGAGCGCTATCGTGCACTTTTGAACAACGTTGAGACGAAGGCTGTATTCGAGAAGAGCGGCGTACAGATTTGGGAGTGTCGCAATTGTGGTCACGTTGTAATGGGAACAAATGCGCCGGAGACTTGTCCGGTATGCAATCACCCGCAGAGCTATTTTGAGATTAAGGCGAACAATTATTGATTTTTGCCGTAGGAAGGGTCGGGCGGTCTACAGGAGTAGAACGCCCGATTTAGTACATTTTGCGCAAGATGTATTGAGGAGAGGATACGATGAAGGGTGTAGTGAGAAAGGCGTTGCTTTTCGCTGCGCTTTTGGCTATGCTTGTCGGTTTGACCGGTTGCTCGAGTAAGGAGCCGGAGGAAGAAGGCACGGAAAAGCAACCGACCGTCACACAGGGAGTGACGGATGATATCACGCCGACAGAGGAGCCTGAGAAGATGAATTTGACAAAGCATTTACCGATTAAGAAAAATGTGAAGCTGCTCGGCAGAACACATCATAGAGGCGAGGTAGTATGGCTTACGTACTCGGCTTCGGGTATGGAGTTTCGGTTTGAAGGTAAGCAGTGCGTAATCGAGCTTGTTGCGGACAATACGATTAACAGTGCCGGACATCGCGCGAGAGTGGCGGTGTATGTGGACGACGTTCGTGTTGCGGATACGCTGATGCACGAGAAGGAGGTCTCTTTGACGGTAATCGATTCCGAGGAGACACAGTCCGCGACCGTTAGAGTGGTTAAGCTCTCGGAGGTTTCGGATTCCGTTGTGGGAGTGGCTGCGATAGCTACGGATGATGCGGCAACCATCGCACCGACGGAAGAGAAGGAGCGAAAGATTGAGTTCATCGGCGATTCCATTACGTGTGGCTATGGCGTTGACGGAACGCTGCAGGACATGTACGATACCGCCATTGAGGACGCCACGAAGACATACGCGTATTTGGCAGCGGAGCTGTTGGATGCGGATTATAGCATGGTATGTCAAAGCGGCTATGGTATCATTTCCGGTTATACCGGGACGGGTGATAAGAATGGCGGACAGATCATACCGCCTTATTACACGACACAGGGCAACTCGATGGGAATGGTCGAGGGAAAGATTCTGACGAAGGTGCTTGAGTGGGACTTCACGGCATTTGTGCCCGACACGATTGTTATCAATCTCGGTACGAACGACTATAGCTACTGTGGTAGTGATGCGGCAAAGCGTGAGGAATTTGCCGCGGGCTATGTAGAGTTTTTGAAGCTTGTGCGCGAGCGCAATCCCGAGGCGGAGCTTGTCTGTGCGCTCGGTATCATGGGGGCGGAGCTGTATGGCACCATTGAGACGGCGGTGGCGACGTATATCGACATGACCGGAGATGAGAACATTCGAACCTTCCGCTTCGACGTGCAGAACCAGGCCGAGGACGGAATCGCGGTAGATTACCATCCGAGTGCGACCACTCACCAAAAGGCCGCAGCGAAGCTGGCAGAGGCTTTGAAGAAGTAGAATCACAAAATACGGACTTGGAAGGAGAAATTTATGAGTAAGAATTACCCGACTGCTCATATCAACGCGACACCGGACGATTTTGCACAAACCGTGCTGATGCCGGGCGATCCGCTGAGAGCGAAGTTTATTGCAGAGACATTTTTGACGGATGCACGCCTTGTGAATAACGTGCGTGGCGTACATGGCTATACCGGAACCTACGAAGGCACGAAGGTGTCGGTTATGGCGAGCGGCATGGGCATGCCGTCTATGGGAATCTACAGCTACGAGCTGTTCAATTTCTTTGAGGTTGACAATATTATGCGTATCGGCTCCGCCGGCTCGTATCACACCGGAGTGAAGGTGCGCGATATCGTAATCGGACAGGGTGCTTGCTACGATTCGAATTATGCGGCACAGTTCCATCTGCCCGGCATATATTCCGCAATCTCCAGCTACAAGATGCTGAGCACCTGCATCGAAGAGGCGAAGGCGATGGGCGTGAATTACCATGTCGGCAATCTGCTGTCGAGCGATGCATTTTACGGAGATCCCGTAGGCGTTCCGGAGGCAGAGCAGCCGGTAAATGCGTGGGGCAAGATGGGCATTATGGCAGTGGAGATGGAAGCTGCGGCGTTGTACATGAATGCCGCACGAGCAGGCAAGAATGCACTTGCAATTTGCACGATTTCGGACCATTTGATTACGGGCGAGGCAACTACGTCCGAGGAACGACAGAATTCCTTTACGCAAATGATGGAGCTTGCGCTCAAGACCGCTAAGCGTCTGGAGCACTAAGCAGACTCAACGAAGAGCAGGAGGTACGCACGTGTTCGGTTACGTGATTGCGAACAAAGAGGAACTGAAGCTACGCGAGTTTCGCGAGTATCGAAGCTACTATTGCGGCCTTTGCCATGCGCTCGGCCGCAATTACGGCGCGGTCGGACGGTTGAGCGTGAGCTACGATTTGACGTTCCTCGCAATCCTGCTGACCGGTTTGTATGAGCCGGAGGAACAGCAGCACACCGCACGCTGCGTAGCGCATCCGACAAAGAAAGACGCATACGTGGAAAGCACGGTGATAGACTACGCCGCGCATATGAACGCCTTGCTTACGTATTACAAATGCAAGGACGACTACCGCGACGAGCACAAAAGCCTGCGCCTTATCTACGGCAATTATCTCGGAAGAAAGGGAAGCTTTCTGAAGGAGCACTATCCGGCAAAATGCAAAGAAGTCATGGCAGGACTGCGTAAGCTGGAAAAAGCGGAGCGCGCGGGAATCGAGAGCACGGACACGCTTGCGGCGTGTTTCGGCGAGGTGCTGAGGAGCATTTTCCGATACAAAGACGATGAATGGAGCGAGGATCTCGGGCAAATCGGGTATTACCTCGGCAAATTCATCTATCTGCTGGATGCGTATGAGGACATGGAGAAGGATCGGAAGGAAGGAGACTTCAATCCGTTGCTTCGCTATGAGGGCTGGAACGAGGAGCAGATTAAGCAATACGTTACGGACATGCTGATGCATTATGCGGCAGAGTGCGCGAGGGCATTTGAGACGTTGCCGATTCTTCGGCATGCGGAGATATTGAGAAACATTTTGTACTCCGGAATATGGTGCGTGTATTACGGCAGGTGCCGGAGAAATTTGAAGCCGCTTAAGCGGAGTAGGGAGAAGCATGAGGGATCCTTATGAGGTGTTGGGAGTGCCGAGGACGGCAACCGACGAGGAAGTGAAAAAGGCGTATCGTAAGCTGAGCCGAATCTACCATCCGGACGCGAACGTGAACAATCCGAATCGCGCTCAGGCGGAGGAACGATTCAAAGAAATTCAGCAGGCGTATCGTCAGATAATGAACAAAGAAACCGGTGGAGGACAGCAGGGATTCTACAACGGTAGTCCTTACGGAAGCAATCCTTTCGGGGGCAATCCGTTCGGCGGAAATCCCTATGGCGGCAACCCTTTTGAAGGGTTCTACGGCTTTTACGGCGGACGGAGCGGCGCAGGCGAAGAAAGCCAAGAGGATATGTACCTTCGGGCGGCTGAGCGCTATCTGGCAAATGCTATGTACGACCAGGCAATACAGGTGCTCGGCGGCATTGCTAACCACAGTGCGAGATGGCACTATCTTTACGCGGTAGCGAATTACGGCAAGGGGAATCGCGATGCGGCACTGGAGCATTTGCTTCAGGCGGTGAACATGGAACCGCAGAACCTGGAATATCGCGAGGCGTACCGCAGAGTGCAGGAGGGCAACGACTGGTATGTCAACCGCGGAACTGCGTACGGAATGCCGATGATGACGGGCAAGATCGATTGCATTAAATGCTGTGCGTTGAACATGATGTGCAATTTTTGTTTGGGCGGAGGCTATGGCTGCCTCGGTATGCCGATCTTTTGTTAGAGCTCTTAACGCTACGGACCGTTTTCCGAGCGATAAGGGCTCTTATTTTTCGGGAAAAACATTGACTTTTTTTATGGTAAATACTATACTCTTTATATTGTTATCGAAATGCAGTGATGGAGGAAACTATGGGTAAGATTATATTGACCGGCGATCGTCCGACCGGTAGATTGCATGTGGGACATTACGTTGGATCCTTGAAGCGCAGAGTGCTTCTTCAGAATTCCGGCGAATACGATAAGATTTATATTATGATTGCGGATGCGCAGGCGTTGACGGACAATGCCGACAATCCGGAGAAGGTGCGCCAGAACATTATGGAGGTTGCACTGGATTATTTGGCTTGCGGACTGGATCCGGAGCGTTGTACGATTTTCATTCAGTCGCAGGTACCGGAGCTGACGGAGCTCGCATTTTACTATATGAATCTCGTTACGGTTTCGCGTCTTCAGCGCAATCCTACGGTTAAGAACGAGATTATCATGCGTGATTTTGAGACAAGCATTCCGGTAGGCTTTTTCACCTACCCGATCAGCCAAGCGTCGGACATTACGGCATTTCGCGCGACGACGGTGCCGGTAGGCGAGGACCAGCTTCCGATGATTGAGCAGGCACGTGAGATTGTAAGACGATTCAACATGATTTACGGCGAGACTCTCGTGGAGCCGGAAGCAATCATTCCGGAGAACGAGACGTGCAAGCGCTTGCCCGGTACGGATGGCAAGGCGAAGATGAGCAAGTCGCTCGGCAATTGCATTTATCTTTCCGATACGGCTGAGGAGCTGCGTCAGAAGGTTATGAATATGTATACGGACCCGAACCACATCAAGGTTTCGGACCCCGGTACGGTAGAGGGCAATACGGTATTTACGTATTTGGACGCGTTCAGTACGCCCGAGCATTTTGAGCGTTATTTGCCTGAGTACGAATCGCTGGATGCGCTGAAGGATCACTATAGACGCGGTGGACTCGGCGACGTGAAGATTAAGCGTTTTCTCTGTGCGGTGCTTGAGGAAGAGCTTGCGCCGATTCGCGAGAGAAGACTTGAGCTTCGTAAGCAGATTCCCGAGATTTATGAGATGCTTAAGAAGGGCAGTGAGGCCGCAAGAGAAGTGGCTGCTGCTACGCTTGCCGATGTAAAGGCGGCTATGCGCATTAATTATTTTGAAGATGAAGATTGGATTAAGGAGCAGGTAGAGCGTTACGAGGCCTGACCATATCCTACCGGACACATCCGAGAAGGAGTAAGCTATGCGTTCTGACACCGATTACATTCGTAATAATGAGCAAAAAATCAACCGCATATTGTGGAACTCTGTCCTGGTGCTTTTTTTCGCAGGACCGGTTTTGATGCTCGTTAGTCAGTATGGCTATGGCGTTATGAATATCACCTTATGGGAATGTGTCGTTCTTTGCGCATACGATTTGTTGCTCGCGCTCGTTACATATTTGATGTTGCGAAGTGAACGATGCAAGAGACTGACGAAATATTTTTTGATTCTGGGCATGCATCTCGGCGTATGCTGTATTGCGACGAGGGATGGTATGAACATCCACATTGCGTATGCGATGATGCCGGCATTGTCCTGCTTGTACTTTAGAAAGCGTTTTACTTGGCGTATCATGGGTATGAGCTATATCGGTATGATGGGTTCGTTATATGTGCGTTCGCACATGGAAGTAAAACTTCACTATCCGGGATGGAGCCACATGGAGTGGTTTGGTGCGTATGGATTTGCTCTTACGCTGGAGTATATGCTCCTTGCCGCTATTTTGTATGCACTGCTGGATACGATAGTGGATTCTTTGACGCTGTTGAGACGCAAGAACAGACAGGTCTATGAGATGCAAAGACAACTCGTGATCGGCTTTGCAAATGTGCTGGAGTCGCGAGATCGAGGCACTGGTCACCATGTACAGCGAACGGCAATGTACGTGAATCTTATTGCGAACCGACTTCGCGAGATGGGACACTATGAGGAGGAACTCACGGACCAATACATTGACAACATTACGATGGCGGCGCCGTTGCATGATGCGGGTAAGATTTGCGTTCCGGACAGCATTCTTCTTAAGAAGGGGCGTCTTGAGGACGAAGAATATGAGGTCATGAAGAGTCATACGATCGAGGGTCATCGATTGGTAAGCGAGAACCTTTGGAACATCGCCGATGCAAAGCTGGCTGAGAACATTAAGAACGTAGTGCTGTACCATCATGAAGCTTGGGACGGCTCCGGTTATCCGATGGGGCTGAGTGGGGAAGCGATTCCTCTTGAGGCGCGTATTACAGCGGTTGCTGACAGTTTGGATGCACTGCTCAGCAAGAGATCCTACAAGAGTAGAATGAAGCCGATAGAGGCACTTGCGAGTATCGCAAAGGAAAGCGGAACGCATTATGAGCCGTGTATCGTCGATGCAGCGATTTCGTTGCTGGATAAGATCGATTCGTATGTGAACGGTGAATATCTCGAGGAACTCGAGGAATTCGCGGGGTCCGAAATTACGAGTCATGAAGAAGGAACGACGACGGTTGAAGATGGTGCGGAGGCGGCTGTGACCGAGGAAGATGCAGAGGCTTCTGTGGCAGAGGAAGATGGCGCGGAACTGTCTGCGGGTGAAGCGATAGAATCTGCGGAGATGTTTAGATAGATAAGCAATGAATATGTGAAACAATCAAGGTGAGACGACCATTTGGAGGTAACGATGAAGCGGATTGGTTTTGATAACAATAAGTACTTGGAGATGCAGTCGGCGCACATTAAGGAACGCATTGCGCAGTTTGGTGGCAAGCTGTATCTGGAGTTCGGTGGCAAGCTGTTTGATGATTTCCATGCATCACGCGTACTGCCGGGCTTTAAGCCGGACAGTAAGGTGCGTATGCTTACGCAGCTGAAGGACGATGTGGAGATGGTTATTGTCATCAGCGCAAATGATATCGTTAAGAACAAGGTTCGCGGAGACCTTAGCATCACCTATGATGCAGAGGTGCTTCGCTTGATTGACGCATTTCGCGGATATGGCCTGTATGTAGGAAGCGTTGTATTGACGCATTTTGTTGAGGAAGCGAGCGTACTTGCTTATCAGAAGAAGCTCGAAGGACTCGGCATTGTCGTATACCGTCATTATAAGATCGACGGCTATCCGTCGAACATTTCTAAGATTGTGAGCGACGAAGGCTATGGACGTAATGATTATATCGAGACGACTCGTTCGCTTGTTGTCATTACCGCACCGGGACCGGGAAGCGGAAAGATGGCAACGTGCTTGTCGCAGCTGTATCATGAGCATAAGCGCGGTGTTTGCGCCGGCTATGCAAAGTTCGAGACGTTTCCGATTTGGAATTTGCCGCTGAAGCATCCGGTCAATCTGGCGTATGAAGCTGCAACGGCCGACTTAAATGATGTGAACATGATCGACCCGTTCCACCTTGAGGCGTATGGTGTAACGACCGTCAATTACAATCGTGATGTGGAGATATTCCCGGTGCTCAATGCGATGTTTGAGCGCATTTACGGCAAGTCTCCGTACAAGTCTCCTACGGATATGGGCGTCAACATGGTAGGCAACTGTATCATAGACGACGAGGCTACGATGGCCGCTTCTCGCGAGGAGATTGTCAGACGCTATTTCGCTGCTATGTGTGATAAGAGAAAGGCGCGTGGCAACGATGAGACAGTATATAAGATCGAACTGCTCATGGAAAAGGCAGGCGTAAGCATCGAAGATAGAAAGGTTGTTCCGGAAGCCAGACAGCGCGCAGAGGAGACAGGCGCTCCCGCGGTAGCGATTGAGCTCAGCAACGGAACGATCGTAACCGGAAAGACCTCGGCACTACTCGGTGCGTCCTCGGCAGCTTTGTTAAATGCTTTAAAGCATTTGGCCGGAATCAGCAGTGAAAAGGACTTGTTACCGCCAAGCATCATTGAGCCGATTCAGGATTTGAAGGTGAACCATCTCGGCAACCGAAATCCGCGTCTGCATACGGACGAAGTGCTTTTGGCACTGTCTATCTGTGCGACGACGGACGACGATGCAGAGGAAGCAATGAAGAGCATCGAACAGATGGCGGGCAGTGAAGTGCACAGTAGCGTTATTCTGTCATCCGTGGACGAAGGCGTCTTCCGTAAGCTCGGTGCACATTTGACTTGCGAGCCGGTATACGAGACGAAGAAGCTGTACCACAAGTAAGAGGATACGTTACGGAAGATACGTGGCGGAAGGTCGGCGGTGATAGCTGCTTAGTGAATGCCGCTTCGATTAAGATAACAAGCAGGGAAAAAGTATAGAGTGATTACGAGATGACTGCCATATCGGCAGTCATTTTGTATTTGCGGCAAGCGCAGGAGGTGGATTCGAGCAAAATGTATTAGTAATTTGTCGCCCTATCTGTTATAATGGTATCTATCAAACGAAAGGATGTATTCGTATGAAGAAGACAGTACTTATTTTCATGCTTTTCTTGTTGGCATTTGCTGCAATGGCTTGCGGTAAGGAAGAGAAACAGGAAGAACCGTCACCGACGCCTACCGTAGAGCAGGAACCGTCGGCGACACCGACAAACACACCCGAGGCGACGCCGACACCGGAGTTGTCCGAGGAAGAGATTTGGTACAACGACATGATTGCGGACTCCCTTATGAGCACCGGTAACAACGCTCGCGTGAAGGACGTTATTCGCCGTGCCCAGGCAGGTGAGGACGTGTACATTGCCACTATCGGCGGTTCCATTACCGAGGGTGAGGGCGCGAACATGTATTTGAATTGTTATGCTTACCAGACCTATCAGTATTTCGTGAAGGACATCGCAGGCGGCGGTTCCAACGTACATTTTGTGAATGCAGGTGTATCCGGCACACCGTCTACCTTTGGCGTAATCCGCTACGAGGACGACGTAGTTGCTAAGCTGGACGGACATTTGCCGGATCTGGTTATCATGGAATTCTCGGTAAATGACTACGATGACCCGACGAACGGTAAGACCTATGAAGGCCTTATCCGTCATATCCTAAAGGCGGAGAACAACCCTGCGGTTGTGCTTTTGTTCAGCGTATTCCAGTCTCAGTGGAATCTGCAGGACCGCCATGCACCGATCGGAAAGTACTATGACCTTCCGATGGTCAGCATCAAGGATGCGGCTGTTCCGAGATTGAAGAACGGAACGCTTACCGACAGAGAGTTTTTTAAGGACATCTATCATCCGACAACCTACGGACATACGATTATGCTGGACTGCTTGAAGAACCTGTTCAACACGATTATCGAAGAGGAAGAGGAGACGATGAATGAGGTTCCGGAGAGGGGCTACATGAGCGCTAACTACGACGACGTGAAGAGAATTCAGTCGACAACCGAAGGAATCGACATTACGGTCGGAAGCTTTACGAAGACCGATACGGCAATAGGATCCGTTCGTTACGACAATACGAAGATCTGCCCGAACAACTGGAAGCGTGATACCGCAAGCGGCAATGAGAGCTTTGTTATGAAGCTGAATTGCAAGAACCTGCTGTTGACATACAAGAGCTCCGGTAGTGCAGGCAAGGTAGACGTATACGTAGACGGCGAGTACGTGAAGACGATTGACGGAACGGCAGGTGGCGGATGGAACAATCCTTACACCTCCATCATCATCGACGAGAACGAAGCTGCAGAGCATACGATCGAGATTAAGATGGCAGAGGGCAATGAGACCAAGGACTTCACGATTATGACGTTCGGATATTCCGAGTAGACGTCGTGCAGAAAAAACAAGCAGGAGACGATGACAATCGCCTCCTGCTTTTATGTTGCATATAAATTGTACACGGAACGGTACTAAGTAGTTGCTACTATCTCGTACTAGCTTACGAGAGCATTACTGAATGCGAGCGCCGTCGATTACGATCGTAGTAACACTTTCGCCGGGAAGAGTTACGATGTTGTTCTCGGCAAGTGCGCCCAAATCTTGATAAAGCTGCTCAGCCGTAAAGCCGTCGGAAAGTGTGGACTGAATTACCTTCGAATCCGTAATGTTGAAATCCGCCATCGGAAGCTGAAGCTTCTGCTCGGTAGAGGAGTTGTTCATCAGCACGCATACAATGCGATTTCCGTCGGGACTGATGAACATAGAGTTTCTTACGTCCAGGGAACCGCTTGCCGCATTGACACGGATGTAGCCGGGACGAATGTACTCGGAAAAATGACGCATAGAGTAGTAAGCGCCGGTTGCGAGATAACCGTGCGGTCCCGGCCAATTTGCCATTGAGGAACCTACGACAATCATGTTGCCCGTGTTGAGGTCCGCACCCGATGCGGCTGTCCATATACCGCCCCAGTAGATGTATGCGTTCGCATTTTCATATACGAGGGAGTTGTTGATGATGTTCGCCGTCTCAAGAGGTGTACCACGGTAGAACTCGGTCTGCCACTTCTTCAAATTGTGCTCATTTGCATAATCATTAACGCCCATAAAGTTCAACAAGAAGGAATCGTATGCACAGTGAGGCGGGTCATCGGAGGAATCGCCACCGAGGTAGAGGTGGTGTCCGATGCCGTAAATGCTGTGAGGCTCCTCCTGAAGAATCTTGCCGATGTAGCCCTTCAAGGAGCCACTGTCGACGGTCATTGTCTCGGGCGCAAGCATCAAAGGAATTTCGTCGCCGTATTCATCACGGAACAGACGGTAGGTTGCCAAAAATGCATCTGCGTAGCAAGCCTGAGAAGAAGTCTCCGACGGGGAGAACTCACATCCGTCATAGCTGGCAACGAAATCGCATTCGTTCTGAATGCTGACTACGTCAAGCGGAATGCCTGCCGCGCGGTAAGCGTCTACGGATTCTTTCCACCACTTGGCGAAATCCTCGTAACGGTAGTTGCCGTTCGCATCCTTCGCCAGTGTACCGCCGCCTTCGATAACGCCGTTACTCTTTAGGTATCCCGGAGGAGACCAGCTTGTGTAAAGAACCATGATATCCTCACCACGTGACTCGGCCGCTTTTTTGGCGTACTCATAAAACTGCAAATCTTTGCTGGCCCAGCCATCGAAGTCGCCGTAGTCGTACTGGTTCTTGAATCGAAGAATCGACAATTTGGCGTCGTCGAACAACAGCTTATACACTTCGTCGCGATAATCCGCAGGAAGTCGGAAAATCATATCCGCGTACCAGGTGAAGCCGGCGCCGAAGCCGTCAATCGTCTGGTAAGTAGTGTCGAGGTCGTAAGTCAACTGGAGAGCGGACTCGTCAATTGCGATGCCCTGCGTGGGGGTCGGGGAAGGACTCGAAGACGGGGTTTCTCCCGGAGCCTCCTCGCTACAACCGCCGAAGCTGAGAAGCGAGAGCAAAATCAAAATTAATACAATGTATCGAATCGTTAATTGCATAACAGCCTCCTATAAAAATAACTGTCTTTAGTGTATCGCAAATGCGGTGTTTTGGCAAATCATTTTTGCATACCGGGGCATTTTGCGCGCGATATATGACGCGTTGGCTTGGCGGATGTAAAAAGAAGCGTCGTAAGCAAAATAATACTTGCTTTTTTGTGCCCTCTAACCTAAAATTAAACTGTTGCAGTTTATTATGAAAAGGACTGTCCGCAGCAGGAAAATCGTCCGTTGGACATATGATTTCTCGGGTTGCGGAATACAATAGACAAATACGCATTACGGAAAGGAACGAAGTAGCATGAAAGGACCGGTAGCACCGAAGGATCCCACGAAAAAACGCCCGAAGATTTATTTGATGTTGGAGACAAATATCATGACCGCATTCGAGCAGAACGGACGATATGCGGAGGTTATTCATCTGGACGGAAGAGTATCGGGAAATGTGCGTCTCATTTGTCCGGAATTGCCGGAGGATTTGGCCGGAAGATTGCAAAACAGCCACGATTTCTTTGAGATTGTACATAGCGTCGGTATTATCATCGAGGCAACAAATGAAGAACAGAAGGAGACGGAGATTACGTGCTTGTTGCATCACTATGCGACGACCGAGCGCTATTCCGCAGGTACACACATGAATATGGAAGTGTGTGCGGACGGTGCCGAGAGAGTGTTCCCGCTTTCCGAGTTTGAAGACAAGGAAGAGAATCTGTGCCTCGGAGCTATGTTCTTCTCGTCCGACACGAAGGATTTCTGCGGTAAGGCAACGGTTATTTTGTACCTTCAGGACGGCTATGAGGTTCCGGAGCCGGAACTCGATCCGCCCATTGATTTTGAGTCAGACGAGTATCGTCAGCTGTTGGAGCGTTCTTTGATGTCTCTCGGAAATACGCATCGTCTTCGCAAGGTGATTGAGAAGGCTGAGCGTGGCGAAGAGGTTACGATTGCATTCATCGGCGGTTCCATTACGCAGGGTGCCGGTGCAAAGCCGATTCATACGGAGAGCTATGCATATCGCATTTACGATGCATTTGCAAAAAATTATGCTACGAGACCTGAGCAGGTGCGCCTGATTAAGGCCGGTATCGGCGGTACCCCGTCTGAGCTCGGATTGCTGCGTTACGAAAAAGATATTTTGCGCGACGGCGAGGCGAAGCCGGATCTTGTGATTATTGAGTTTGCGGTAAATGATGCGGGAGACGAGACGAACGGCATTTGCTACGAGAGCTTGGTTGCTAAGGCATACAATCAGCCCGAGATGCCGGCAGTACTCTTACTGTTTGCTGTATTTATGAACGATTGGAATCTGCAGGACAGACTTCGTCCGATCGGAGACCATTATCAGCTTCCGATGGTTAGCGTGCTTGATGCGGTTAGCCCTCAGTTCGGAGCATGCGAGAATCACGTACTGTCCAAGCGTCAGTATTTCCATGATCTTTACCATCCGACGAACGACGGACATCGCGTTATGGCGGATTGCGTGATGCATTTGATTGAGCAGTCGCTTGCCAACATTGACGAGGAGTGCGTATGGCCCGAGGATGCATGTCTCGGCCGTGAGTACGAGAAGACGGTGACAATCTACCGCGCCGAGGACGGAGTGTATCCGGAAGGCATCGAGGTGTGCGAGGGCTCGTTCGGTGAAGTAGACAACCAGCTGCAGTGGGCGGAGTTCGATGAGAATCCGTACGGCTCACCTTGCTTCCCTTACAATTGGGCGCGTAAGCCGGAGAACGGAACCGATGCATTTAGCGTAAGACTGACTTGCCGTAGCTTCTTCTTTATCTTCAAGGATTCCGGAGACAGTGCTTTCGGCAAGCTTGAGGTGCTGGTGGACGGTAAGCCGGTAAAGGTATACGATACAAGAGAAGTGGGATGGAATCATTGCAACGCCGTACTGATTATTCCGGACGGCGAGGCTGCGATGCACGAGATTACGGTTCATCCTACGGAGGATTCCGTGGACAAATGCGGAACGATTCTTGCATTTTCCTACGTACGATAACATTTATGGCCGCGGCAAGCCGCGAGCAATTACGAAGAGAGGTGAGCTTTGTGGACGGTGACAGTAGTTGCGCGAATCCCGACGGGTATCATTCGCGCAGAATAATGAATATGGTTTTTTCCGCTACAAGGCTCATTGTGGCGTAGAGAAGAATCGAGGATTCTAACCGAACGAAATAACCCAAAGGCTTCGTGTTAATACTTACTATTGAGGGCACGCAGTGCCAATCATATTATAGGAGGAATAACACATGAATGCATTTTCATTTGAAGAAGCTATGGAGTTGCTGGAACAACGCCGATACGCTGCATTACGCCATCTACTGAGAGAGGCGGAACCGGCAGATATTGCGGAATTTTATGAAGAGCTGCCGCAGGCACAGCATGCGGTTGTATTTCGTATCCTGCCGAAGGAATTGGCGGCAGAGGTATTCGTCGAGCTGGACAGTGACTGGCAGCAGAACCTGATCGGCTCCTTTAGTGATATCGAGTTGCGAGAGATGCTCGATGAGCTGTACATGGACGACGCCGTAGACATCATTGAGGAGATGCCTGCGAATGTAGTACATCGAATTTTGGCAAATGCTACGCCGGAGATGCGTAAGACAATCAATGAGCTGCTCAAGTATCCGGAGGACAGTGCCGGAAGCATCATGACTACCGAGTGCGTTTCGTTGAAGCGTACGATGACGGTGGATCAGGCGTTTGCATACATCAGACGGGTAGCAATTGATAAAGAGACTATTTATACGTGTTACGTAATGGATGTGAACCGAAAGCTGGTCGGCTTTGTGTCGGTTCGTAATCTGTTGCTGGCAGACGGTGATGCGCTCATCGGTGACATTATGGAGGAGCGTGTCATCAGTGTACACACATTGGATGACAAAGAGGATGTAGCTGCAACTATCCGCAAATACGACGCACTTGCATTGCCGGTAGTCGATGCCGAGGACCGCTTGGTCGGTATCGTAACGGTAGACGACGCTATCGATGTCTTGCAGGATGAGGCGGAAGAGGACTTCGCGAAGATGAACGCTATGGCCCCTTCGGAAAAGCCGTATTTGAGAACGACGGTTGTTGAGCTGTTCCGTTCGCGAATCGTATGGTTGGTGCTGTTGATGGTGTCTGCGACTTTTACCGGTATGATCATTAACAGCTTTGAAAATGCACTGGCGGCGCAAGTGGCTTTGACGGCATTTATCCCGATGATTATGGGTACCGGCGGTAATTCCGGAAGCCAGTCCTCCGTTACGATTATTCGTGCGCTGTCGCTCGGTGAGGTGGAGATGGAGGACATCTTCCGCGTTGTATGGAAGGAGCTTCGAGTGTCCTTGCTTTGCGGTACTGCATTGGCTGTAGTGACATTCGGTAAGATTTTGTTGGTAGACAAATGGATGATGCGACAGGACATCACGATGGCGGTTGCGCTTGTTGTAAGTGTTACGTTGTGTGCAACGGTCATTTGTGCGAAGTTGCTCGGTTGTATGTTGCCGATTTTGGTTAAGAGAATCGGAATGGACCCTGCGGTTATGGCGAGTCCTTTCATTACAACAATCGTAGATGCGGTATCGTTGGTTGTATATTTCCAGTTGGCTACGATGATATTGGGTATATAGACTGTCGGCGGTTGACTAGGTCGGCGGTATGGAGTTTGAGAGAGGTATTTTGTGAGTAGGAGGTGCGGTGAGCAATGAAGCAATTGCTGAAAAAACTTAAGCCGGATGTAATCGTGACGTCGAGCATTCTTGTGTTTCTCGGCATTGTTACGTTCATTTGGCCTGAGACGACACGTGTCAGCATCAGCTATCTGATTGCATTTGTGATATTGGCAGTCGGAGTCTGCATGGTGCTGGATTATCGTAAGAAGAAAAAGAGCGGCGAGCTGCGCCGGTATTCCTTTGCACTTTCGGTATCGGTTGTGTTGTTGGGCTTATATACGATGATCGACGCGAAGGACGTAGCGGAGCTGTTGCCACTTGCTCTGGCTTTCTTAGTGTTGTTCAGCGGCTTGGATAAGTTCCAGTTCAGTTGGGAACTGAGAAAGCTACAGGATAAGAATTGGTTGCTTCTCATGGTCGTAGCGGGAATCGGTATATTGATCGGCTTTTTGCTGATGCTTGAGGTGCTCGATAAACGAATGGAGAACTGGCTTGCCGTGTCACTCATTTATTCCGGCGTTACGGATTTGATCACGTCGATGGTGTTGATAAATGCACGTATGGCAAAGGCGGTCGCTGAAGCGGAGTCTAAGTAGCGGTTTCGTTAGCAATCGAGGGTAGTTGTACTGAAAAAATACTGCGTTGAATTGTGAAAAAATCGTGCTTTTGCTTTACATTTTCATGGCTCTTTGTTAGAATGGGCAATGGTGTACGTATAAAGATAGGCAGAGTTCGTGAGAGAGTGTATGCCTGAAATATGGAGGTTATTTATGAAGAAGATATGGTTCGTTGTGGCGCTTGCGTTGTCTATGCTGCTTGCGCTGACCGCATGTAGCGACAAAGGAGGAAGCGGTATCCCGACGGCAACTCCCGGTGTGGGCTCGTCGATGCCATTGTTCCGTGATTGCGGCGGTGAGGTAAAGCTTGGACAGTACAAGGGTATCGAATATGAGTACGAATCCATCAAGGCAACGGATGAGGACTTGAAGGGCGGTATTGAAGAGATTTTGAAGCAGTACCCGAACTACCAGAAGGACGAGACTCGTGATGGTTCAGAGGTAAAGAAGGGCGATTTCCTTAATATCGATTATACCGGTTATATGGATGGCAAGGCATTTGAAAACGGTGCGGATACGAACTACGTTCTTGAGATCGGTTCCAAGACGTTCATCGATGGTTTTGAGGATGGTTTGATTGGCAAGACCGTCGGCGAAGAGGTAGAAGTCAACGTGACGTTCCCGGATCCTTATCAGAACAATCCGGATCTTGCGGGAAAGCCGGCTGTATTCAAGGTTAAGATTAACCACGTATGCAAGATTGTCAATGAGATGACAGATGAGTACGTTTCCGAGTATACGAACGAGAAGTATAAGACGGTGGAAGAGTTCACAGAGGCTCTCCGCGAGGAGATTGAGAAGGAGAAGGAGAGCTCCAGAGAATCTACGATGTGGAATGCACTGATGAAGAAGGTTCTTGAAGATGCCGAGTTCGTAAAGGTGGACCAGGAGGACCTTGATTTCTACTTCGATCTTTCCATTGAGAACGTAAAGCAGACCGCACAGATGTACGGTATGACGATCGAGCAGCTGATTCAGTTTGCCGGCTATGAGAGTGCCGATAAGTATTACGAAGAAGAAAAGGGCTATGCCGAGACGAACGTTAAGCAGTACATGATCTTGGAGGCCATTGCGGAGGCAGAGGGTATCAAGGTTACCGATGAAGCGTACAGCAAGTACGTTAAGGAGTACATGGACCAGACCGGTGAAAAGGACCAGGCAAAGTTTGAGAGTGCTTATGGAAAGGACTATCTGTACTTCTTGATTCGAAATGATCTTGCACTTGAGTTTATCCGTGACAATGCAATCATCACGTATCCGGAAGGCGAGGAGCCGGAGGAAGATGCCGAGGGTGATGCCGAAGGTGACGCTGAGGGTGATGCCGAGGGCGATTCTGAGGATGGTGCAGAAGAGGGTGCCGGAGAGGGCGAAGAATAAAACTCCGAAGAAAACAAGTAAATGGAATTTACAAAGAAGTCGCACAATTTGCGGCTTCTTTTTTTGCGATGAATTTTGATAAATACGCAATATAGCACGTCAAATTCGAAAAAAATTAATAAATGCTTTATATTTTGCCGCGAATGGTTGCTTGAAACGCAAAGAAGTTGTAGAATATTCAATGGTGGTATGTGAAAGGAGGTTTGACTATGGCAGTAGATAAAATTTCCGGATTATTGTACTACGATGATTTCGTAGAACAGGCGACCAAGTTGATTCAGAGTACGCGGGACCGTTATATTGTCCTTGCATCTGATTTCAGCGATTTTAAGTACATTAATAAGCTGTATGGTTTCATGGGCGGCAACGATATCTTGCGCAGCTATTCCGACTTCTTATTGTCGGTAGATGGGCTTGAGCTTGCTTCCAGAACGCATTCAGACCATTTTGTATTTCTATTTCGTTATATCGACGGCTCTACTTTGGCTCAGCGTATACACGACAGCAAGATTGCTTTTGCGCGCATGCTGAAGGTGAAGTATCCTGACGTATTGTTGAATACGAACGTTGGAGCATACGTTATCGAGGATCCCGACGAGCCTATCGTTGCAGCTGTTGACAAGGCGAACATTGCAAGAAGAACAATCAAGGGTAATCTGAGTGTTCCCTACAAGCTTTTCTCGGATGATATGATTGTAGAGAAGGAAGAGAGCGCGCGCATCAGCCAGTTGTTTGAGGAGGCTCTTGAGAATGACGAGATTCCGGTTTACATTCAGCCGAAGATCGACATTAAGACTCAGCAGATTCTCGGTGCAGAAGCACTCAGCCGTCTGTATGACAAGGACGGAAAGCTTGTATCGCCGGGCGTGTTCATTCCGATTCTCGAGCACAGCGGTCGTATTGTAGATCTCGATGTCTACGTTGCGAAGTATATTTTCCGAATGATTCGCAGATGGCTTGATGAAGGGATTCAGCCGGTGCCGATGTCTGTGAATTTGAGCAGGTTGCATTTTTACAAGCCGCGTTTTGTGGAAGATTTGATTGCGACCTTCGAATCGTATCGGATTCCGCCTCAGTTGGTTGAGTTTGAGATAACGGAGAGCATTTTCTTCGAGGACAAGGCATTGATTATTGCGAAGATTACAAAACTTCGCGATTACGGCTTCCATGTGAGCGTGGATGATTTCGGTGCTGGATATTCCTCTCTGAACATGGTAGGACTTCTGCCGGTAGATTATATCAAGCTGGATAGGGGCTTCATTAAGGATAGTCTCGGTTCGGAAAGAGGTCAGGAGATTATTCGCGGTCTCATCAGAATCTTGAATCAGATTGATTTGGATATTGTGTGCGAGGGTATTGAGACCCGCGCAGAGGAGGAGCTTATATTAGAGTACGGTTGTAGTAAGGCACAGGGCTTTTTGTACGATAGACCGATGCCGGCTGCCGCGTTCCATGAGAAGTATATGGTGGGACGTAAAGTGGCAAGCGACGATGTGGCAAAGCAGTAAACGTATTGGGGATATAGAAAAAACAGCGTGGCAGAATGTCTGCTACGCTGTTTTTCTTTTTTGATTGCTTTGTTAAGACAGGGACCACCCGGTAAATGCGATTGCGCTTTTGACACTTTTGGCTTTGTGTTTTCCGCACTTGTCATCGTGCGTTTGAGATGATAAAATGAGTCGAGAGTTTAGTAACTATGAGGAGGTGACGTGATGGAACGAAAAAGAGTCGTAATCGGTTTGTCCGGCGGTGTAGATTCGGCCGTGGCGGCGTATTTGCTTGGGAAGCAGGGCTATGAAGTGATCGGAATCACGTTGCAGGTGTGGAATGGAGAGGCCGGTTGTGATCATCCGGTTGTTCAGAAGATGCTTGAGGATGCCGAGGGTGTTGCAAAGCAGCTCGGCTTGGAATATCACGTCGTACACATGGAGGCCGAATTTCGTGAAAATGTGGTGGCGCCTTTTGTCGAGGACTACCTTTGCGGAAGAACTCCGAATCCGTGTGTCGGCTGCAACCGTACAATCAAATGGGAAGCGCTGTTTCGCGCAGCTAAGGAATACGGTGCCGAATACGTGGCGACCGGCCATTATGCGAGGATCGAGCAGCTGCCGAACGGACGGTATACGATTGTGATGGCGGAGAGTGCGCAGAAGGACCAGACGTATGTGTTGTATCGCTTGTCGCAGGAACATTTGGCTCATACGTTGATGCCGCTCGGAGATTATCAAAAGGATGAGGTGCGAGACATCGCCGAGATGCTCGGACTTTCGATTGCCCAGAAGGAAGACAGTCAGGAGATATGCTTCATTCCGGACAACGATTATGTGAGCTACGTGGAAGCGCATACCGATAGAGCTCTCCCGCCGAAGGGCAATTTTGTTGCGACGGACGGAGGTGTACTCGGGTCGCACGAGGGCATCTGGAACTACACGGTCGGTCAGAGGAAGGGGCTCGGAATTGCGCTCGGAAAGCCGATGTATGTTGTGGCGATACGACCCGAGACAAATGAGGTGGTGCTCGGCGACGACAAAGAGGTGTTTGCAAATGCGATGAGCGTTTCGAACGTGAACTACATGGGCGTTTCGGAGCTGAGTGAGCCGATTCGCGCGATGGCCAGAATTCGCTACGCACATCGTGGTGCGCTGTGCATGATCTACCCGATGGGGGATGGAACACTGGACGTTGTATTCGATGAGCCGCAGCGCGCGATTACGCCGGGACAGTCCATGGTTGCGTATGAGGACGGCAGGGTGTTGCTCGGTGGAACGATTGAGGCGGTTTTGCTATAGGAGGATCCTTCGAGGGTATGGAACGGTTTGAAGAAAGAGAACAATTTGCGCGAACCGCAAGACTGATCGGTACGGACGGCGTGCGTCGTCTGGCATCCAAAAAGGTTGCGGTGTTCGGAATCGGCGGCGTCGGCGGTTATGTGGTAGAGGCTTTGGCGCGAAGCGGCATCGGTGAGCTTTTGTTGGTCGATGCGGACTGTGTCAGCGAGAGCAATATCAATCGACAGATCATCGCGGATTACACGACAATCGGGATGCCGAAGACGCAAGCGATGAAGCAGCGCATTGCAGGCATTTGCCCGGATATTCGCGTGGAGACGAGGGAAGAGTTTTATTTGCCGGCGCTACGAGACAGCTACCCGCTCGGTGAGTACGATTATATCGTAGATGCCGTGGACACTGTGACGGCGAAGGTTGATTTGATTGTTAAAGCGAAGGAGTGCGGCGTGCCAATCATCAGCTGCATGGGTGCGGGCAACAAGCTTGACCCGACGAAATTTGTGGTGACGGATATCTATAAGACGTCCGTGTGTCCGCTCGCAAGAGTGATGCGCAGAGAGCTGAAGCAAAGAGGCATTGGCTCCTGCAAGGTAGTATATTCGACGGAGCCGGCCAGAGAGCCGATTATTATAGGCGATGCGGACAAGGGGCGCAAGGTCGCACCGGGAAGCATTGCATTTGTACCGTCGGTCGCAGGCTTAATCGCGGCGTCAGAGGTCGTAAAGGATTTGTTGGCGGAGTGATAGCTATCGTAAAGGAACCGCCGGCGCAGTGACAGGGGCCGGAGGGAGCGTTGCCGGCGGAAAATGCGCCGCGCATTCCGACACTGCAAAAAAATATCGTAAATTGAGGTAAATGATATTGACATAATGAATTTCGCGTGCTATGATGCGTTCATAAGGTTGCCGATGGTGTTCAGTTTCTCGGCAGCTTGCGCGGTGGCGCAGAAAGGAATGTGAAATGAAAAAACTAATACCCCATTTGATTTCAGTGGGAGCTACTGCTGTGTATGCCTTCGTGGCATTTTACTTTACCCTTCCGGCGTTGAATCTTCAGAACCCCGGATTGTACGCGTATGGCCTGAGCATTTTGATTGTATACGCGGTTGCGTACTCGATTACGATGGCAGTGCAGAAGCGTTCCGAGATGGAGACCGTTAAGGGACTTCTTCCGGTACTCGTGATCGGACTCGTGGGATTGCTTGTGTTTGTCGGCGGAGGGATTTCTTCGATGAAGCTGTTCCGTGCGAAGACATATGCGAATGTAATCACAGTAGAGAATGCAGTGTTTGAAGAGGATATGCCGGAGACGACGAACGTGACGAACATCGCGTTGATGGATACGGCCTCCGCACAGATTATCGGTAACCGTACGCTTGGTGCACTTTCGAACGTAGTGTCCCAGTACGAGATCGGCGAGACGTACACGCAGATTAACTTCCAGGGTGCTCCGAAGAAGGTGGCGCCGCTTGAGTATGTCGGCTGGATTAAGTGGATGAAGAACAATGAGAACGGCGTTCCCGGTTATGTTATGGTTGACCCGGTGAACAGTCAGGCAGAGTATTGTGAGTTCAGCAATCCGATGATTTATGCAAAGAGCGCATGCTTTGGCGAGGATTTGAGAAGAAAGCTGAGATTCGATTACCCGACGAAGATGTTCGGCTCGATGTACTTTGAGTTGGATGAGGAGGGCAACCCCTTCTATATAGTATCTTGTCTTAAGGCAAATGCCGGATTGTTCGGAGCGAAGGACGCCGAGGAGGTCATCTTGTTTGATCCCTGTACCGGTGACTCGACCATTTGCCCGGTAGAGGAGACGCCTTCCTGGGTAGACGTTGTATACGATGGTGATTTGGCAACCAAGAAGTACAATTGGCACGGCTTGCTTTCGGGCGGCTTCTGGAACAGTGTGTTCGGCAACGAGAACTGTAAGCAGACGACCGACGATTACGGCTACATTGCAATGGGTGATGATGTGTGGTACTTCACCGGCGTTACGAGTGTAACAAGCGATGAGAGTAACATTGGATTCATTATTACGAATGCGCGTACCGGAGAGTATAAGTTCTATTCGGTTGTCGGCGCAGAGGAATATTCCGCAATGAGTGCAGCCGAGGGCGAGGTTCAGGAAAAGGGCTATACAGCAGCATTTCCGTCCTTGATCAACGTGAACGGTCAGGCTACGTACATTATGGTACTGAAGGACACGGGTGGCCTTGTGAAGCTGTACGCACTTGTGAATGTTGAGAACTACAGCATTGTCGCTACCGGCGCTACGCAGTCGGAGGCAATGACGAATTATAAGAAGCTGTTGCTTCAGCATCAAATCGGTGACCAGACGCCGGATGAGCTACCGAATGAGAAGATTACGGTAGAGGATGTTCGTATGATTACGATGGATGGACTGCCTACGATATACATTACCGCGGAAGACGGAAAGGTGTATAAGGGTTATTTGACGAACGACGAAAGTCTGGTGCTTGTGAGAGTGGGAGATGAGATTACGGTGTTCTTCGAAGAGACCGGAATCGAGGGCTTGTATAATATCAGCCATTATGAAAGATAGTAAGAATCGATAGAATTCAAACCTTAGGGGTCGGCATTGTGCCGGCCCCTTTTTCATGCGAAAAAGGATGACACGTGTCGCAAGCTGTAGTATAATCGAATTAAGATGGATAATCGCATTAAGCCTGGGCGACGAGTCCGCAAAGTGAGCCTAGACAACCAAATGAAGCGACGGGAGGATGTTAGCATGAGCTTTTCAGTGGCAGCAGTGTTCAGCAGCAATATGGTTTTACAACGTGACAAGGTAATTCGTGTATTCGGCGAGGGCGAAGAAGGCGCTGTTGTATCGGCGACGTTGTGCGTCGGTGGCCTTGGCTATACGGGCGATGGAGTTGTTCGTGCCGGTCGCTGGGAGATTGAACTGCCGCCGCAGCCGGCAGTGGAGGACGCTACACTCACGATAACCTGCGGTGACGAAGAAAAGGTGATGACCAACATTGCCGTCGGAGAAGTGTGGCTTCTCGGCGGACAATCCAACATGGAGATGGAATTACAGAACATCAAGGACGGAAGGAAGCATTTACAAGAAGACAGATGCCCGAATGTTCGCTATTATTATACACAGAAGAACGGCTATATGAACGAGGCATTTTACGAAAAAGAGCGACATATGGTTTGGAAGGAATTCAGCCCGGAGGCGGCTGCGTGCTGGTCGGGAGTCGGCTATTTGTTCGGCAAGCAGTTGTCGGAGCATCTCGGCGTAACGGTAGGCTTAATCGGCTGCAACTGGGGTGGCACGAGTGCGTCCGCATGGATGAGCAAGGAAAGCATTCTTGCTGAGGACGACCTGAAGATTTACTGGGAAGAGTACGAGGAGCGTATAAAAGGCCGCAGCGCCAAAGAGCAGGAGCGGGAGTATCGCGAGTACGAGGAATACCAGCGCGAATGGGACATCAGAGCCGCGAAATACTATGCGGTGACGCCGGACATCAGCTGGGATGAGATCCAGAAGCTTTGCGGAAAGAATTACTGGCCGGGACCGATGAACATCTGCAATCCGTATCGCCCGACGGCGTTGTACCATGCGATGATACAGCGTGTTGCACCGTATTCGATGAGAGGCTTTTTGTTCTACCAGGGCGAGAGCGACGATCACAGACCGAATACTTACGAGCGCTTGCTCAAGAGGATGATCGGCGATTGGAGAAGTGAGTGGCGCGAGCCGGATATGCCGTTTGTGTTCGTACAGCTGCCGATGCATCGTTATGCGGCAGACCCGGACTACAAGCACTGGTGCGGAATTCGCGAGGCGCAGCTCAGGGTATATCAGACGGTAAAGAATACGGGCATGGCAGTCGCAATCGACTGTGGCGAATTCAATGAGATTCACCCGAAGGACAAAGGACCGGTTGCGCATAGACTGTATTTGCAGACGTTGTTGCACGTCTACGGAGAGTTGACGCCGGCGGAGGCAAATGCTCCGATTTTCCGCGAAAGCTACCGAGACGGAGACGCGCTTCGACTTACATTCTCGTATGCGCAGAAGGGCTTCGTGACGAAGACCGATGTTTCACAGAAGCCGCTTGGCTTTGAAATCGCGGGAGAGGACGAGGTGTATTATCCGGCAGAGGTGACCATCTGCGGTGAGGAGATTTTGCTGAAGGCACCGGAGGTGGCAAAGCCGGTCAGTGCGAGATATTTGTGGACGAATTACGGACCTGTGAATCTGTATGGCGCCAACGGAATTCCGGTGGCACCGTTCCGAACGGTTGAGACAGCGAATCGCAGCGCAGCCGTGCAGACAGAGATTCGACAGGTGATGGAGCTGTAGACGTTGCGGGTGTGCTACGGGGGCGGTAGGGACGCCCACACGTGACGATGGAAGAGAGGAAGGGTGTGGAGGATGAGTACACGTAAGACAAAAGATAGACGTCGTATAACCACGTGGATGAAGGTGGTTCAGTTGCTGTACCTTCCGCTTTCCTTCGTGTGGATGGAGCTTATGCTACATCTGTGGATATACAAGGGCTTGGATAAGTACATCGTGTTTCCGATCCTGTTCGCATTCGGTGTCGGTATGCTGTGCACGCTACTAAATGCCTGCTTTAATCACAAGGGCGCGGGGATTATCAGCTGGTTTGTCCTTGGCGGCGCGATGCTTTTGTATGCGACACAGGCGGTGTACCAAGGCATTTTCAAAAGTTATCTTACCATCTATATGATGCTCGGAAATGCGGGCGATGCTACGGAATTTTGGCGTGAAGCGCTCGGTGGAATAGGGACGAGATTGCCGCTCATTTTGTTGCTGTGCATTCCGCTCATCCTGTATGGCATTTTGCGGCGGATGGGCTATTATCACAAGAAGCAAACCGCCATGTATCGGGTGGGATGCTTTGCGGGCTTCGGCGCTTGCTTTTCGCTGGCATTTTGCTTGTTCTCTACGCAAATGGGCCGTGAGGCAGGGCTTGAGAAGCTGTATTTCGAGGAATGGCAGATTGACAGAGGCGTACAACAGCTCGGTTTGTTCACCGGTACGCTACAGGACATTCGAATGTGCATGGATTACGATACCGACTTGGATGCGGATATCGAGTTTGTAGGGCTGCCGTCTATACCGGTTGCGACCCCGACGACGGGTGGAACGCCGGAACCGACCAGACCGCCGGAAGCGTCACCGACCCCGACTCCGACGCCGATTGACACCTCGCCGAATGTTCTGGACATCGATTTTGCGGCACTTTTGCAGGATTCGAAGAACGACTCGCTGAAGACCATCAACGAATACATGTCACAGGCGACGCCGACGAACAAAAACGAATACACCGGCATGTTCGAGGGCTACAACTTGATTATGATGACCTGTGAGGGCTTTTCTCCTTGGGCAGTTGATGAGGAGGTAACTCCGACACTATACAAGCTTGTGCACGAGGGCTTCTATTTTAAGAACTTCTACACTCCGATTTGGATTACGAGCACGAGCGACGGTGAGTATGTGGCCTGCACCGGCTTGTTGCCGGATCTTAAGAAGAACAATAGCTTTAAGCGTTCCGCGGATGTGTCGATGCCGCTTTGTATGGGCAATGTGTTCGGCAAGCTCGGCTATACGACAAATGCGTATCATAACAACAGCTACACCTACTATGGCCGAAACAAATCGCACCCGAATATGGGCTATGACTTTACGGCGGTCGGCAACGGCCTGGAGCTGAAGAAGGCGTGGCCGGCGTCCGATCTTGAGATGATGGAGAAGACCGTTCCGCTGTATATCAACGATGAACAGTTCCATGCGTACTATATGACTGTGAGTGGGCATTTGCGCTACACCTTTACCGACAATTCGATGGCGAGTCGCAACAAGGACGCGGTGGCCAATCTTCCGTATTCCGACCATTGCAAGGCATACATTGCGTGCAATGTGGAGCTGGAAAAAGCAATGGCGTATTTGCTGGAGCAGCTGGAGGCGGCGGGAGTGGCCGATAAGACGGTCATCGTGATGTCCTCAGATCATTATCCGTACGGCTTGGAGCACGAAGAAATCGAAGAGCTGCAGGGCGGAGAGGTAGAGAAGACCTTTGAGCTGTATCGCAATCATTTGGTGATTTGGAGTGCGTCTATGGAGGAGCCGATCGAGGTCGACAAGTATTGCAGCAGCTTGGATATCCTTCCGACCATTTGCAATCTGTTCGGAATCGAGTACGATTCCAGACTCTATATGGGCAGCGACATCCTGTCGACAGCGCCTTCGCTTGTCATCTTTAAGGATAAGAGCTTTATCACGGATTATTGCAAATACAACGCCGGGAACGGCAAGGTGACGATGCTTGCCGATGTTGAACTGCCGGATGGATACATTCGGATGGTACAGGATGTAGTGAAGAATAAGATGGATGTTTCACGCGCCATCTTGAATCACAATTATTATTCTACGATAGAAGCGTATCTGCCGTAGATACATGCAAAAAGAAAGAGAACAGCTGATGAAGCAGCCGTTCTCTTTTTTGTTCGTTCTGAAAATGCGCCGATTAGATGTTCAGGTTCAGCTGAACATCCTCTTTCTTAGCGGGCTCAGCCTCGAAGAAGGATTCCTGAGTGATGCCGCAGGAGCTTGCTACGATGCTGGTCGGGAAGCTTACGATACGCTGATTCAACAAGGAAACGTTGCTGTTGTAAGCGCGGCGGGATGCCTGAAGATGCTCTTCAACGTCCATGATAGCAAGCTGAAGCTGACGGAAGTTCTCGTTAGCACCGAGCTGCGGATAAGCCTCAGCGAGAATGTTGAACTGTCTCTGTGCCTGGTTCATGGCCTCGGCAGCGCCGTTACGATCCTTCATGGACATGTTACTACGAAGCTGTACCGCACCCAAAATGGTCTCTTTCTCGAACTTTGCATAGGAGCTGGCAACCTCGGCCATCTTTGTCAGCACGTCATAGCGCTTCGTCAATGCAACATCGATACCGGAGAGTGCTTCCTGAATCTTAACCTGCAACTGACGCAGGCCATTCATCGCTGCGATCCACCAAATGATCGCAATCACAACAATAACTACAATAGCAATAATATAAGGCATAATTTCCTCCTGTTCTGCACAATCACTGTGCGGTAAAAGTATTAAGAATAAATGCTTTGATCCAGCTTCATCTGGTTCACAAAGGTGGTGATGGCATTGATCTCATTGTTGATTGCCACCGTGTCGTTCGCGTAGTTGACCGCACGGAAGATGGACGGCTCAAGAGAGTCCTTTCCGGTTGCCACCGCGACATGTAGCTTGTTGGCTACGAAACCGAGCATCAGTTCTCCGTCCATAATCGTAGAAATCTGTTGAATGGATTGGAGCAGATGCGGCGTCAGCACATAAAATGCTTCATGCTCATCCTGTGCATAGCAACGAAATTCCTTGTTGAAGGCTTCGTCCTCGAACTGAACACGTTGTCTGCGGTTCTCCTTCGAGGTAAAGATGCCACTGCGTGTGTTGCTGTAGCTGAAACCCGATTGCACGAGCTGCACATCAGAGCGAAAGTTTTTGTTGAACTCAAAGATCATCCATCGTCCTTGGAATAGCGTGACGGTATGGGAATTGCCCTTACTGTCTCTGTGAGTCTCGGTAATATGTACGTCGGCACGCTCGAAATGAACGTCCTTGTAGTAACCGGTCACATAGTCCTCCGAGGTAAAGTCGTCTCCCATGTCAATCAAAGCGGTTGCTCGGATGTCGGCTTCCTTCAGTCCGTTGCGCGGCTCGTAGGTGCATTGGTCAAATGCGGCCTTGAACGGTCCGGCAACAAGAAGCTCCTTGTAGGCATTCTCATATTCCGTCTGTTTCGTGCGTATGCCGAACAGGAAAAACAGAATGCCGCTGACAAAGCACACAATCGTGATGATCGGATTGACCATACTAAGGACGAATCCGCCGATAAGGAGAACTATCATTATCACATAGCGCGGGAGAATGGATTTTCTTTGTTGTTCCAAAAAATCAAGGTCTTTTTGGTTCATTGTGTACCCTCCACATCATAATAATATATCGCTCAAGGACTATTATACCACAGGTAAAACTTATTTACTAGTGCAAATGACAAAAAAGTCGAAAAAAGTAGCGTAAGATAGGATAATCTATTGAAAAAGTTCGCCGAATCGAATACAATGGTACTGATGACATTTGGTCGGAGGAGCATGCATATGGGTTGCATGAATAGAAATATGGAGGACAGAGAGATGAGTGCATTTGAAACAGGCGTGTATCGGAATTGTTTTGCGGAGCTTGGACTGTCTCAGATTGAGATTGACAAGAGAGTAGAGGCTTGCTTCCAGACGTTGTTCTACGGTAGTGAAGAGGACCGCATTTATGCCGAGGTAGGCGAGGATATGGGCTACGTTACCGACACCGGTAACAATGACGTTCGTACCGAGGGTATGTCTTACGCAATGATGATGTGCGTACAGCTGGATAAGAAGAACGAGTTTGACCGTCTGTGGAAATGGGCTAAGACATATATGTATCTCGATGAGACGCATTACAATCACGGATATTTCTGCTGGTCCAATCAGTTGGATGGTAAGAAGAACTCCGAGGGTCCGGCACCGGACGGAGAGATTTTCTTTGCAATGGCTTTGCTGTTTGCTTCCCATCGCTGGGGAGACGGTGAGGGCGTGTATGAGTACTCGAAGCACGCGAAGGACATTTTGCATACGATGATTCATATGGAGGATGGCGGACAGAAGAACCGTAACATGTTCGACCCGGACAATAAGCTCGTGCGCTTCATTACGGATGTAAACTTCAGTGATCCGTCTTACCATGTGCCTCATTTCTTCGATTTGTTCGGTATGTGGGCTTATGAGGAGGACCGCGCATTTTACGCAGAGGCAGCTAAGGCCAGCCGTGAGTATCTCCACAAGGCTTGTCATCCGGAGACCGGTTTGAGTGCGGAATATGCACATTACGACGGAACTCCCGTAAGAATGGAAGGCCCGTGGGGTGAGCATTGGCATTACTATAGTGATGCATATCGTACGATTGCGAATATCGGTTTGGATTACGAATGGTTTGCAAAGGATCCTTGGCAGCAGGAGATCGCAGCGAAGCTTCAGAAGTTCTTCTGTGAGACGGTGGCGGGCAAGGACGACCGTGTATATCAGATCGACGGTACGATCGAAGAGGAAAAGGCACTTCATCCGTGGGCTATTATTGCGACAAATGCTCAGGCGTCGCTTGCTTCCAACGGAGAATATGCAAAGGCTTGCGTACAGCGTTTCTGGGATACTCCGATGAGAACCGGAGACCGTCGTTACTACGACAATTGCCTGTACATGTTCGCAATGCTTGCATTGAGCGGAAAGTATCGAATCTGGTAAGAAAAGAAGATGCATTTTTGCATAGTATTTCCTGCGAAAAAATGTGCTTCGGATGCAAAAAAACAGTGGTAAAATCGCTCGAGATTTGATATACTGTTAGTGTTCCTTCGGGGCGTAGTACTAAAGTTAGATTGGGTGGTGTATATGAAGGATTGGAAGACCGTTTTGGTCACGCTTTTGATGCTTGTGCTTTGCATGGTTCCGTGTGTGGCAATTGCGCTGGCCGGAGAGCCCTCCGAGCAGGAGACAGCGGTTACATCGACCTATGCTTTGCGTGAGAATTCGGTTGAAGCAGAGCCCGGCGTACTGGATATTGTATCGCTTGGCGATGTGGCACTCTTGGCTGCGGCAGGCGTTGTTATCAGCGTAGTGTGCGTAGCGATTCCGAACGACAGAATGGATAGTCGTCCGCAGGCAGAAGTCATCAGCGAGGCTTAGAGCCGAGCAACAACATAATTATCATGGCATGATAAGTGAACGTAGAAAAAGCGTCATTCGGCTAAGGCTGAATGACGCTTTGTTGTTGTGTCGGCACTGTTGCCGGTTGTGTTGTCGGCATTGCATGCCGGAAAACCTAATGGACTTCCTTGCGAACGATTCCGTTCCGTTGCGGACGCAGTGTAATGTCGGTTACGACAAGTCCATCGCGAGCATTTAGCGCTTGCAACGCTGCACCGGCTACCTCCTCGGGCGTGAGGCGGTAATCGGCCTCGTCTCTCGGTGTGAAGTCCGCATTTCGATACAGCTCCGTATCGGTCAAATCCGGATGAAGTGTAATGACGCGCACATTGTGCTTGCGGCACTCCTCAAACAGGCTCGAGGAAAATGCGCTGAGGGCGGCCTTTGTAGCACCATATGCACAGCCGTGCGTGTTAGCGGACTGCTTAGCGGTAACGGAGGACACGTTGAGAATGGTGCCGCCGCAATGCTTCAAATCGCGCAGCAGTAGATTGGTCAGTAGAAGCGGTGCCTCGACATTGACAGCCAGCATGTCGTGAATCGCTTCGGGACTGAGCGTCTCATGGGGTCCGTAGTAGGCTACTCCCGCAGCATTTACAAGGAGGGAGAGAGTCGGTTCCTTCGGCAAATCGGAGACCGTACGGCGAACCGCGACGGTATCACGCAAATCGATGTTCAGCGCATGAAAATGCGGATGTTTCGGTGCGTCCTCGCGAAAGGTTCGGCCGAAACCGTAGACAACATAGCCCTCGTCAAGCAGCGCGCGGGCGATTGCCAGGCCGATGCCGGAGGAGGCTCCGGTTACAATGGCTGCAGAATGCGGTTGGTTGGTAATCATGACTCGTAATCCTCCCAGGTGAATAGTTTGTCCGCCGAGATATAGTGCAGAAGCTGTTCCTCGGCGAAGCTTAGTAACTCTTGTGAACGCTCGATTCCGTAGTGGTACACGCCGTTTGTAAGTTCATACGGATAACAGGTGACACCACAGGGGCGAACGCGTCGCATATTTTTCAAATAGTCTTTCGAAATCCGGAACACTCCGAGACTGACATCGCGAAGTCGGTCGCCCGGCAAACGGGAAAATGCTTCGCGAAACAGCGCTCCGTATTGCTCGCGGTAATCGGACACATACAGCATCGGGTCAAAGCAAAGCCTAAGCGGATGACCGGAGGCCAATGCCTGTTCTCCGAGACGGAGGCGCGCCTCTAAGGAGGGGGTGCGATGCTCGTAGCGAGAGATAATGGCGTCCGGAGAGAGTGTCAGAGCGAGAATCACATTCGGCAGTGCGGGGAGCGATGCGAGCGTGGAAAGCGAAGAGCATTTGGTCCGAACCTCGAGCGTGAGCGATGGCCTGGTCGCGGCAAAGGCGTACCACTCGGCGAGCAACCCGGTGATTCCTTCGAGCGCGAACAAATCGGTGTCGTAGCTGATGCACACATACATTGAGTGCTCTTGCAACAAACGGTCGATCTCCGCGAAGGTGTCCTCGAGATTCACAAAGAGCACGAGGTGACCGGACGGATACATGCCCTGCAAGTAGCAATACTCGCAGTCGTAGATGCAATTCATGGCCGAAGAGGTGTAGTAAAAATGCTCTTCGTCAAAGCTTTGGCATACCGCTGCGCCCTTGTAGCAATACGGGGCATGCGACTCGGCGAGAATCAGTGCCGGTGCTGCCTTTTGCAACGCAGGGGCTTGATTCGTTCGACAGAAGATGTCCTTGTAGCTTTTGCACGTAACGACGGCGGCTTCGGGAAATCGCTTCAGTACGCGCAATGTGCGCTCGTGCGACAGTACGGCTTCTTCGATGTAGATTCTCGAAAATGCTTTATTCAAGACAGGCGTTTCGTAATTGTTCAAGGAGTTGCTTTCCTTTCTTTCTCGTTATCGTAATGGCTTCCTCTTCAAGGGAAATGCCCTGTTTGCTCAGGAACTCCTTTGCGAAGGAGATGGCGTCGCCATGCTCGAGCTTGTAATAAAGAAGTAGCTTGCGAAGCTCGGATGCCATGGTGACGGAGCACTGAAGCGTCTCGCAGAGCATTTGGACGAACTGCTCCTCCTCCGAAGAAAAGCCGGGGCGTGCTGTGGAAGCAGACGCGATGGCGCGAAGCTCCGAAAGAACAGTAGCCACATGCGCCTTTGCCAGGTCGGATACACCGTCGGCCGTAAGGTGGTAAGTTCCATCGCAATGGTCGGATACTATCTTGTAGAAGTACATGCAATGCGCGGGAAAATGTCTGCGCGCCGCGAGAAAGATGCCGGCAGCTTCCATGTCATAGAGCTTGTGAGACGTGGGAGCCGCTGATGCTAAGTCGGTAGCTTGTGTCGTGCCGGACAGTGGGGCGGCAGAAGGATTTTCCTCCGCCTGTATCACCATAGGGGTCGGTGAAGTTACAAGGGGAAACTCCGGAAGGTCGTGTCGATACAGCAAATCCGGGTAGTAATCGTAACCGGTAGTCGCATCGGTAATCTTCGGGATTCGACAAAGCTGCCCGATAGGAGCGGAGCGGTCCGTACAACCGCAGATGCCGATGTTGACCAGCAAATCGCTTTCTTGAGGAGGGCATTTTGCCAAGACCTCGGTCAGTGCAATTGCTGCGGAAATGCTGCCGGAGCCGGTGACGAGCACCAACGCATCCTCTGAACCGAATATTTGGCTGTGCGTGTAGGAAGGGTCCTTTTTGCAGGACAGCGCTTCAACAAATGGCGCGGCCTCGGCGTAAAGGGCGGTGCAAAGGTATAGCATGTCGGCGGTCTCCTTTCATTTGGTATGGGCACGAAGTGATGACGTGCACGTTGCGACGGCGTTCAAAACGGAATATATTATACAAAAAATCAGCTCGGAATAGATAATTTACTATTGAAGTATCACAAATATTTGATAGAATAGAAGTGTATGTAATGAGCTGAGTAGTATCATAGTTACTCTGCGAGTGAAGTGCTATCCGATAGCCATTGCTATTATAGCATGGGAAAGTAATCGATGAAAGAGGAAATCCGCGAAATAAGTAAAGGGAAAGGAAATCTATGATGAAAAGATTAGTAGTATGGTTGCTGATTGCTTCTATGGTATTTTCCATGGTGGCTTGCGGCGACAAAGAGGATGAGGGGGGAAAAGCAGATCCGACTCCGACGACGGAAGTAACACCCGAACCGTCACCGTCTCCTACCGAGGCACCTACGGATCCGCTGCTGGAGTTACATAAAACTGAGTACACTTCCATCAAGGAAGCATACGCAGATTACTTTATGATCGGAACTATCTACAATCCGACTCTCAGTGATGTAGATAAGATGGTGATTAAGCAGCATTTTAACGTAATCACACCCGAGAATCTTATGAAGCCCGAGAGCATGCAGCCGAGTGAAGGTGTATTCAATTACAATCAGGCTGATTTGATGATGCTTTACGCTGAGAGTGAAGGCATGAAGGTAATCGGACATACGCTTGCATGGCACCAACAGAGCGGTAACTGGCTCGGCACGTCCGCAGCGAACCGTGAAGAAGCGATTCAGCAGTTGAAGAATCACATCTACGGTGTTGCCGGCAAGTACGAAGGCAAGATTTATTCTTGGGACGTTGTCAACGAGGCAATTCGTGACGGCGCTAAGCTTCCCGCAAACGGCGATTGGAGAAGCTGCTTGAGAGAGTCTCAGTGGACGAAGTCCATCGGTACGGATTTCATTGACCTTGCGTTCCAGTTTGCACGCGAGGCTGCACCGACTGCAAAGCTGTATTACAACGACTACAACATGGACGATCAGAACAAGGCAGAGATTGCTGCGGCAATGATCGCGGACCTTCGTGCGAATGGCATTCCGGTTGACGGTATCGGTATGCAGGGTCATTACTCGACCGGCACCAATCTCGGTAACGTTGTAAAGAGCTTGGAGCGCTTCAAGGCAATTGACGGCTTGCTTGTCAGTGTAACCGAGTTGGACGTAACCGTAAACGGTGTGAATACCGGTAGATTGAATAAGACGCAGGAGCTGATGCAGGCGGTAGTATATGCGAACCTGTTCAGCATTTACAAGGACTATGCGGACATTATCGAGCGTGTAACCTTCTGGGGTTATCGTGACAATACGAGCTGGCGTTCCGAGGGAGCACCGCTTTTGTTCGACCGCAGCTTGTTGCCGAAGGAGGCATACTACGCAGTACTCAATCCGGAAGGCTACATTGAGTATGCAGGCGGTAACCAGGCCGGCGGAACGAATAAGGTTGAGACAAAGAAGGCAGAGGCTGTGAACGGAACACCGACCATCGATGGTGTTGCGGATGACATTTGGAACGGCGCTACGAAGTACAACATCGCAAACTCCATCTTTGCATGGCAGGGTGCAACCGGTACGGTTCAGATGATGTGGGATACGAACAACTTCTACGCGTTGGTTAGCGTAACGGACCCTGTATTGAATGCTTCAAACAGCAATGCATACGAGCAGGATTCCGTCGAGTTCTTCCTCGATCAGAACAACTGCAAGAATTCCTATTACGATGCGGGGTGCGGACAGTACCGCAGTAATTACTACGGCGTTCTTAGTTATGGCGAGGTTCCTACGCAGACAGGCGTAAAGGCAGCGGCAAAGACCGGCAACGGCGGCTACGTAATCGAGCTTTGCATCCCGCTTTTGAAGACCGGCGCACAAGGTACGGTAATGGGCTTTGATGCGCAGATCAACGATGCAAATGCAGCGGGAACCCGTCAGAGCGTTATGAAGTTTAACGGAACCTCCGATTCGGATTACACCAACCCGGCAGCCTGGGCTGAGGTAACATTTAAGTAAGAGGAAAGAGATTATGAAGAAGAGTATTGTTTGGATTTTGATTGCATCCATGATTTTTTCCATGGTTGCTTGTGGACAGAAGGATACGAGCGGCGATAAGGAGCCGACTCCGACCCCTACTACAGTTGTTAACAACGAAGAAGACGTAACGCCTACGGCGACTCCCGAGGCCGGCGAGAACGAAGACGGCTCCGGTGAGAACGAAGGCGATTCCGGTAACGGAACGGACGTAACGCCTACCGTCGGAGTTGATGAGAATCCCGGTGCGACAGAGGCACCTACGCCGACTCCGGATGCGGAGCCTACAGATGAGGTAACGCCTACTCCGGGTGAGGATGAGATTACGCCCACCGATGCACCTACGAAGGCACCGACCAAGGCGCCGACTAAGGCACCCACGAAGGCACCGACCAAGGCGCCTACGAAGAAGCCTACGGCGACTCCTACAAAGAAGCCGTCTACAGATGCGTTGCACAACTCTCCGTATAGCTCTATTAAGGACGCGTATAAGAACTACTTTATGATCGGCACGATTTATACCGACACGATCAGAACGAATAGCACGGATAAGGCGCTTGTGCTGAAGCAGTTTAACGCTATTACGCCCGAGAACCTGATGAAGCCCGAAAGCATGCAGCCGACAGAAGGAAACTTCAATTACAACAGTGCCAATACGATGATCAGTTTTGCAAATCAGAACAATCTGTCGGTAATCGGTCACTGTCTTGCATGGCATCAGCAGAGCGGTAACTGGCTCGGCACGTCCGCAGCGAACCGCGAAGAGGCAATTCAGCAGTTGAAGGACCACATCTACGGTGTTGCAGGCAAGTACGAAGGTGAGATTTATGCTTGGGACGTTGTCAACGAGGCGATTCGCGATGGCGCTAAGCTTCCCTCGAACGGCGATTGGAGAAGCTGCTTGAGAGAGTCTCAGTGGACGAAGTCCATCGGTACGGATTTCATCGACCTTGCGTTCCAGTTTGCACGCGAGGCTGCACCGACTGCGAAGCTGTATTACAACGACTACAACATGGACGATCAGAACAAGGCCGAGATTGCAGCGGCAATGATTAAGGATTTGCGCGCAAACGGTATTCCGGTTGACGGTATCGGTATGCAGAGCCATTACTCTACGAAGACCTCTTTGAAGAACGTTAGAGCAAGCCTTGAGCGTTTCAAGAAGATCAGTGGCCTTTTGGTAAGTATCACGGAGTTGGACGTTACGGTAAGCGGCGTAAGCAGCGGATCCTTGAATGCGACTCAGCAGATGACACAGGCTGTATTCTATGCGAATCTCTTTGTAATCTACAAGGAGTACTCAAGTATTATCGAGCGTGTAACCTTCTGGGGCTATCGTGACAATACGAGCTGGCGTTCCGAGGGAGCACCGCTTCTTTGGGACCGCAATCTGAAGCCGAAGGAAGCTTATTATGCGGTGTTGAATCCGGAAGCGTATATCGAGTACGATGCGACCGGTGGCAACACGGTTGAGGTTAAGAAGGCTAATGCGGCAAATGGTACTCCTACGATCGACGGAACGATTGATTCGGTATGGAGCAAGGCAACGAAGTACAACATTTCGAATGCGATTATGGCATGGCAGGGAGCAACCGGTACGGTTCAGATGCTTTGGGATACGAACTACCTGTATGCGTTGATTCAGGTCAAGGATTCCGTACTCAATGCTTCGAACAGCAATGCGTACGAGCAGGATTCCATCGAATTCTTCCTCGACCAGAACAATTGCAAGCTTTCGTACTACGATTCCGGTTGCGGACAGTATCGTTGTAATTACAAGAGCACATTGTCCTATGGTGATGCACCGACGACAAGCGGTGTTACGGCCAAGGCGGCTACCGTGAGTGGCGGTTATGTTGTGGAGCTTAGAATTCCGCTCCTCAAGACCGGCAAGAAGGGTGTCGTTATGGGCTTTGATGCGCAGATCAACGATGCAAATGCAAGTGGTTCCCGTCAGAGTGTCATGAAGTTTAGCGGAACGTCGGATTCCGATTACACCAATCCGGCAGCTTGGGCAACGGTAACGTTCCAGTAAGAACGTGCCGCATTGCAAGGTAGGAATGAATATGAGACTTGTCAAGCTTCCGTGTGAGATTTGGCAAGTCTCTTTTCGATAATGTGGGAACGAGAAGTCGTAGAACAGTCGTACAAACATAAAAGAGGGGAAGGGCATAGGCCCGAGATTAAAGAAGGGTAGAAAGATGGACAATTGGGAATATGAAACGATAGACAACAGTGTCGCGGATATCGGTAGTTTTCAGGAACTGTTCGGGGGGATTGCCCGAGAGGAGCTGTTGCTAAAGGCGAGAGAGTTTGCACAGCTGATGACGATGTATGAGTGTGCGATTCGTGAGGTGACCACTAAGCTGGAGGTTTTGAATCTCGAATTTCACGCCAATCAGCAGCGCAATCCGATAGAGTCGATTCAAAGTCGTATTAAACGACCTGAGAGCATTTTCGAAAAGATGAGGCGGAAAGGAATAGAGTACTCGACAGAAGCGTTGGTGGAGAATATCAGTGATGTAGCCGGCGTGCGCGTCATTTGCCCGTTCATTGACGACATCTATTCGATTGCGGATATGCTTTTGGCGCAGGACGATATTGTTCTTGTGCAGAAGAAGGACTACATAGTTCAGCCGAAGGAAAATGGCTATCGAAGCTTGCACCTCGTCATTGAGATTCCGATTTTCCTTTCGAGTCACAAGCAGAGCATGCGTGTGGAGGTGCAGATACGTACGATCGCCATGAATTTCTGGGCGAGTCTCGAGCATCAGATTCACTACAAGAAGAATCTTGTGAACGGTACGGAGCTGTCCGGCGAGATGCGCGAGTGTGCGGAGGTAATCCATCAGACGGATTTGCGTATGCAAGACATCCGTAAGCGTATGCTGGAGGCAAAGAAGGAATGAGGGCATCCGGGGGCATCGGATGTGTGTGAAAAGGCGAGGATGAGACCGAAAAAAGGCTTGAAAAAATTATTTTGAAAAAAATAAAAAAAGTGGTTGACAAATGATAATTCATCGTGTATATTAAGTCTTGCGTTTGACAGACACGCAACTGAATATGCACGAGTGGCTCAGTGGTGGAGCATCGCCTTGCCAAGGCGAGGGCCGCGGGTTCGAATCCCGTCTCGTGCTCTAAAGCAACCCGAGAACAATACGTTCTCGGGTTTTTTTGTTGCTTTCAAGGCGGTTCCACCGGAGACGGCAGGCCCCTCGGAGTCCGCCGACGAGAAGCAATCGCCCTACTTGGGAAAGGTTGATTTAACAGGCACTTTCGGCAGCTGAAGAGAGGTCTGTTTTTTCGTTGTTTTGCATAATGTAGTATAAGCGATAAATAGGTTTTTTGTCGTATTAAGAGATTGATTTCTGCGTGCACAATGTGGTATAATTTTATTAAGTGCGGTGCTTTACAAACGGCACGTAAAATATTTACAAATTGACGGGCGCGAGATTGCCCTTCGATACTATAACATTGCGCATTTAGGCGCGGAAGAGAGGTTAAGATGAAGGTTACTATCATTGGTGCAGGCAGTGTTGGTTCTACGATAGCATATACACTGGCTACGAACGGAACAGCTTCCGAGATTGTTCTGATTGACGTGAATGAAGAAAAGGCAAAGGGCGAAGCTATGGACATCCTGCAGGGTACCCCGTTCTTTTCCCCTATGACGATTATGGCAGGTGACTATTCCAATGCCGCAGAGTCGGATATCGTTATCATTACTTCCGGCATTCCGAGAAAGGAAGGCCAGAGTCGTCTTGAGCTTGCTCAGACGAACGTGAATATCATGAAGGATATTGCGAAGAAGATTACGAAGTACGCTAAGCGTGCGATTTATATCATCGTAAGCAATCCGGTTGATGTTATGACGTACGTATTCCACAAGGTTTCCGGCGTGCCCGAGAACAGAATCATCGGTTCCGGAACGATTTTGGACACGGCAAGACTTCGTAGCCGTTTGGCGGAGATTTATGATATCAGCCAGAGCAATGTGCATGCTTATGTATTCGGTGAGCATGGAGATTCCTCTTTTGTAACTTGGTCTCTTGCAAACATTTCGAACGTTCCGATTGACGATTACAAGGAGCGCGTACACAATACGATTCGTCATTTCCCCAAGGTAGACCGTGAGGAGATTGAGGAATACGTTAAGAAGTCCGGTGGTGTGATCATCGGCAGAAAGGGTGCAACCTTCTATGCCGTTTCCGTTGCGGTAGCTTACATCGTAAAGACGATTGCTACGGGCATGGACACGACGATGACGGTATCGACTATGATGCACGGCGAGTACGGAATTTCGGATGTATGTATCAGCACCTTGGCGATTGTGGGAAAGGACGGTATTGTAGGTAACGTTGAAACACCTCTTTCCGACGAAGAGATTGAGCGTCTCCACAAGAGCGCGAACAACTTGAAGGAAGTTATTTCGAGCTTGGATTTGAACTAGAAAATTGTAATGTAGCACCTCCGAGATTTCGATGGTGCTGCATTTCTTGCGAGAATCCGCATTATCATTGTGTGGAGCTCAGCATAGAAGAAAGATAAAAATATATCGGAGGATATGATTATGGAGTATCGTATTGAACATGATTCTATGGGCGAGGTTCGTGTACCGGCTGATAAGTACTGGGGTGCACAGACGCAGAGAAGTCATCAGAACTTTCCTATCGGTGTAGGAATTGAGACAATGCCGCGCGAGATTACACACGCGTTCGGCGTTCTTAAGAAGGCGGCAGCCATTGCAAATCACGGTTTGAAGCCGGAGAAGATGACGGCAGCTAAGCTTGAGGCAATTTCTAAGGCCTGCGACGAAGTGATTTCCGGAAGCCTGAATGAGCATTTTCCGCTCGTTGTATGGCAGACCGGTAGCGGTACTCAGTCCAACATGAATGCAAATGAGGTTATTGCCAACCGCGGTAACGAAATCGCAGGCGAGAAGCTTCTTCATCCGAACGATGATATCAACATGTCGCAGTCCTCGAACGACACGTTCCCTACGGCAATGCACATCGCGGCAGTGCTCGGCATTGAGGATAAGCTCTTCCCGGCACTCGATCAGTTGATTGCAACCTTTGCTCGCCTCGAGAAGGAGAACGAGGGAATCGTTAAGAGCGGACGTACGCATTTGCAGGACGCAACTCCGATTACATTTTCACAGGAAATCAGCGGCTGGAGAAACAGCCTTGAGATGGACAAGCAGATGCTTCAGATTGCACTTCCGAAGCTGAAGGCTCTTGCACTCGGCGGTACGGCTGTCGGCACGGGCTTGAACGCACCGAAGGGCTTTGACGAGGCAGTTGCTAAGGCGGTATCCGAGATTACCGGTAAGGATTTCGTAACCGCAGAGAACAAGTTCCACGCATTGACGTCTAAGGATGAGCTTGTATTTGCTCACGGTGCTTTGAAGGCGCTTGCGGCAGACCTTATGAAGATTGCAAATGACGTTCGTTGGCTGGCAAGCGGTCCGAGAGACGGTCTCGGCGAGATCTTCATTCCCGAGAACGAGCCCGGCTCCTCGATTATGCCCGGTAAGGTAAATCCGACGCAGTGTGAGGCCGTTACGATGGTAGCCGTACAGGTTATGGGTAACGACGTAGCAGTTGGCATGGCAGCAAGCCAGGGCAACTTCGAGCTCAATGTGTTCATGCCGGTATGCATCTACAACTTCCTTCAGTCGGTTCGTTTGTTGGCGGAGGCTATGGTTTCCTTCAACGACAACTGTGCGGTAGGAATTAAGGCAAACAAGGAAAAGATGCACCACAACCTTCACAACTCTTTGATGCTCGTTACGGCATTGAATCCGTACATCGGCTATGAAAATGCGGCAAAGACGGCAAAGAAGGCATTCAAGGAGAACATTTCCCTGAAGGAAGCGTGTGTGGCACTCGGATTTTTGACGGAGGAGCGTTTCGATGAGGTGTTCCATCCGGAGCAGATGGTTTAATGATCAAGAACGATGACTGTGGCGGAGGCAACTCCGCCGCGGAAAACGATAGGATTGGAGGTACCCATGAAGTATAGTTATTATCCCGGTTGCACTTTGAAGGCAAAGGCAACGGATTTGGATGAGTACGCACGCAAATCCGCAGAGGCTATGGGAATTACGATGGAGGAGATTCCGGACTGGCAGTGCTGTGGCGGCGTGTATCCGCAGGCAACGGACGAGGTTGCTACGAAGCTGTCTTCCGTACGTGCGCTGATGGACGCGCGCGATAAGGGACAGGATTTGTTGACGTTGTGCTCCGCATGTCATCACGTGATTAAGCGTGTGAACAAGGACATGCAGGACGATGAGAATATTCGCTCGAAGGTGAATCAGTATTTGAAGCCGGAGCAGCCCTACGAGGGCGAGACCAAGGTGGTTCATTACCTTGAGATGCTTCGCGACGAGGTTGGCTTTGACAACCTTGCAAAGCTTGTGAAGAATCCTTTGACCGGCAAGAAGATTGCGGCATATTACGGATGCTTGCTGCTTCGTCCGTCCAAGACGATGCAGTTTGACAATCCCGAGAATCCGACGATTTTGGAGGATTTCATTCGTGCAATCGGTGCTACTCCGGTAATTTATCCTCAGCGTAACGAGTGCTGTGGCGGATACATTACGGTAGAGGATAAGGCATTTGCTTCACAGCGTAGCGATGTGATTATGAAGAGTGCTCAGGCAAATGGTGCAGAGTGTGTCATCACCGCATGTCCGCTTTGTATGTACAATCTGCAGGTGAACAGCTCTTGCAAGGATTTGCCGGTAGTGTATTTTACGGAGCTTTTAGCAGAAGCGTTGGGTGTAAAGTAGAAAACATAGTGAGGCAATGACCTTTGATGGTGTGGCCGACAGGGAATCGAGAGTTCCCGTACGGCGCAATGCTTTACTGGAAATACGGAGGTAGCTATGGCTAAGATTGATATGGAATTGGCGCAGCGGATTCAAGAGATCAGTGGCGTAAATCCGAGAAAATGTATGAAATGCGGCAAGTGCTCCGGCACGTGTCCTGCTTTTGACCGGATGGATTATCATCCGCATGAGTTCGTGGCAATGGTGGAAAAGGGCGATATCGAGAGATTGACGGCTTCTAAGTCGATTTGGATGTGCCTTTCCTGCTTTGCCTGTGTAGAGCGTTGTCCCAGAGACGTACAGCCTGCAAAGCTGATCGAGGCAGCTCGTCTGGCGTTGATCCGTAAGCAGGGTGAGAATCATTTGAAGGCTGAAGACATTCCTTGTCTGTTGGACGATGAGATCCCGCAGCAGGCACTCGTCAGCGCATTTCGCAAGTATAGTAAGTAGAGAGGAGAGAAGACATGCAAAGAATAGGCGTATTTGTCTGCTGGTGTGGTAGCAACATTGCTGCAACGGTTGATGTGCAAAGAGTGGCTGACGCGCTTGCTAAGGAGCCAGGCGTTGCATATTCCGTGAATTATCAGTACATGTGCTCCCAGGCCGGACAGGAGATGATTAAGGATGCAATTCGTGAGCATAAGCTCACCGGAATTGTAATTTGCTCGTGTTCTCCCCGTATGCACGAAGCAACGTTCCGTAAGACGGCGGCAGCTGCCGGCTTGAACCCTTACATGGTTGAGATTGCGAACATCCGTGAGCAGTGCTCTTGGATTCACAAGGACATTGAGGAAGGAACGGAGAAGGCGATTATTCTCGGTCGCGCAGCTATTGCAAAGGTGCATTTGAACGCACCGTTGACCGCGGGAGAAAGCCCGGTTGTAAAGCGTGCCCTCGTAATCGGCGGTGGTATTGCGGGTATTCAGACTGCTCTTGATATCGCAGATGCCGGCTATGAGGTAGACATCGTAGAAAAGAAGCCGACCATCGGCGGTAAGATGGCTCAGATCGACAAGACGTTCCCTACGCTCGACTGTGCAGCATGTATCTTGACTCCGAAGATGGTAGACGTTGCTCAGCACGAGAAGATTCACATCTACTCTTACAGTGAAGTAGAGTCGGTGAAGGGCTTCGTCGGCAACTTCAATGTATCGATTAAGAGAAAGGCCAGATACGTAAAGGAAGACATCTGTACGGGCTGTGGCTTGTGTACCGAGAAGTGTCCTCAGAAGAAGGTTCCCAACGAGTTCAACATGGGTCTCGATACTCACCGTGACGTATATATTCCGTTCGCACAGGCAGTTCCGAAGGTGGCAACGATCGACGCCGATTACTGTACGATGCTCAAGACGGGCAAATGCGGTGTCTGTGCGAAAGTATGTACCGCAGGTGC
>JAZODS010000060.1:0-3593 GCA_045597165.1 Lachnospiraceae bacterium
ACGGCAATCCAGTAGCGCTTCATCACGCTATCGCCTACTTCGATTGTCTTTTCAAAGACTCCTCCGTTGGCTAAGATGGTTTTTTCACTTGCCGTATTGTCCAAGTCGCAAGTCACAAGCAGCTTCGGAATTCCGCGCCGCTTCGCATTTTGAATGTTCTGCCGCAGCATCTCCTTCGCATAGCCCTTTCTACGCTCCGACGGGCGGACGGAATAACCGCAATGGCCACCCCAAGTGCCGAGAATCGGATGATCGATGTGATGTCTCAAATCTATGATTCCTACAATCTTGTTGTCATCCTCACGGACAGCGATGTACATGTTGGACGGAACCGTTGTGTCGCCGCTATCACAGGAATCTTCGCTTGAGCGGAGTTTACAAGCCGTAATCCATTCCTCCGCCGAAGTACTTCTGTCTAGCGTACCGCAGCCCGCAAATTGATTCTCATCCTCGGCGTCGCATTCCAATATCTCTCGGCGAAATGCCCATATGTCCTCGGCATATTCCATGCTCGGCTCTTTCAAGACAATCATGTCACCACCTCCTGTTCGAATCCCAGCCCTCCATAAAGAACCCAAGATCAAAACGCACCTCGTGGCGCTGCACGTCGCGATTGGTATAACAGCACGTGTCAAATCCAATCAGCTGAAAGCCTTGGCTTAAGTAAAATGCAATCGCTCTCACGTTGCAGGACTGCGTCTCCAAGATAATGGCTCGGCGCCCCTGCGCCTTTGCCCGCTCCTTTGCCAGATTCATCAGTCTCGTACCGACACCACGTCGATGCAGCTCATCCGCCACCCAAAGCTCGGTCACCATCAATCGATTGCTCCACTCCTCGGGACAAAGCTCGATGCAAGCCAACAGCTTCTTCTCTCCATTTTCCTCGGAGAAGATTCCCCAAGCCTCGGCGCCGCCCCAGTGGTCCTGGTACAGACTGTCCGGAAAATCGTACTCCTCCGGCGTATGCGTCACGGGCGTGTCGAATTTCTTCTTTACCATCTCTACGTGAAATGCACCGGCTTCTGCCGTGATCTCCACGTCATAATATTCTTCCGTCGTATACCGCATCAGAATGGGAGTACCCTTCCATTCCTCCTTCGGCAACGGGACGATTTCGGTTTCATTTGTGTAGTTTATCATAAATTATTCCTCGCTTACCATGCACTGAATTTCTCTTTGTACCTTTTTGCTAAAGCCATTGGTGATATTGCAATGCTCCGCGACTTAGCACTCGGTACATCTACTTATGGTTGTCTGAAAGTACTTCTCCTGAAAATGTACCTTGCGCATAATCTCTTCGTCGCTAAACGAAACCCCTTCGGGCGCCACAACCCACTTATCTTCTACATCGTCGCTTCGGTGAATAATTGCTATCACTATACCGTCGAATTCACTAATCGGCTCGTCAATACCAAGTATGTATGCATCTTGCTCTTCGCCATCGCCGCCTATGATATTCGGCACATAGCCGTAATTTACCTCATATACGATATCCTTATGGCTTGGGTGAATCGAGCCGAGAGGTCTGTCTATTACGACATGAACGTTCTTGCCTATCATATTCCGTCCCCTTCTCAAACTACCATCTCGTACTGGTATTCCAACGAATCTTGCGTTGCGGCCCGATTTCTTCTGGTACATTCGCCGATTTTGGTCATGCCCAGCTTCTCCATCGTCTTATACGAGGCAACATTTTCACTGTCACAGCACGCGTGAAAACGAGTCGTTCCGTAGGTGCTTTTCGTATATGCTATGAGCGCCTTTGCCGCTTCGTAGGCGAAGCCGTTGCCCCAGTACTTGCGATTCACAAGCCAAGCGAGCTCCCCAAAGCCCTCTTCAAAATATACGGTTGCCGTTCCGATGTGCCTACCCTCGTAAAGCATTGCAAATTCCACAAATGCCGGCCGTTCCTTTTCCCACTCCCGCTCGGCGTCTTGCAGAAAATGCAGTGCCTCCTCGGAGTCCTCCTTCGGAAAGAAGCACATGTATTTTGTATTCTCCACATCCAACGCAAACTCGCAAAAAGTCTGAAGATACTCCGTGCCGAGTGGACGCAGTACAAGACGTTCCGTTCTGATTTCTACGCTTTTCACAGCATCTATCCTCCACAGTTTCATGCGGTCACTACAACTCATCCAAGCTTAGCAAAGCTGCATCAAACGAATATAAAACTCAACCGCGCGACAAGCGCAATCTACTCGAATTCGCTCGTTGTTTCCGTGTATCAAGCCTCTCTCCTCTTTGGAAAGGTCCATTGCGGAGAAGCGGTACACACGGTCGGAAATGCGACCGTAGTGACGGCTGTCGGAGCACTGAATCATGAGATACGGAGAGACAAGTGTCCCCTTCCATGTCGATGCCACGGCGCTCGCTACACGATTCCAGCCTTCGCAATCGGTCTTTGATACACGGCTCGGATTCATGCCGTATATCGGTGCTATGTCGATGCTCTCGTCGCCGACCGTCTTTTTCAAATACGCAATGGCGCTGTCCATCGTATCCAAAGGATTGAGACGAATGTTCGACACCATCTCCGCCTCGGGCGGGATGACGTTGGGCGCGGAGCTTCCCTTCATCTGTGTAAATGCTACGGTTGTTCGCATCAGAGCATTTAGCTCGCCACCGCTCTTCTTGCAGATCAAATCCAATAATCCGGAGAAGCACCAGAGGTTGGCGAAGATCATCCGCATACCGAAATTCGAATGTCTGCCGAGCGTGTCAAACAGCTTTTTCACCGGCTCACTCAAATGCGCCTTAAAAGGATGCTTTTCAATCTTGCAGCACGCTTTTGACAAAATGCCGACCGGCGTGTGGGGCTTCGGTGCCGAAGCGTGCCCGCCGTTTGACTTGGTAGTATAGCGCACGTCCATCATGCCCTTTTCGCCGATGCCGATCATGCCACACGGCTGACTGACTCCGGGGAATACATTTTCCACAACGGCTCCGCCCTCGTCAACGACCATCTCGGGTACGATGCCTTCTTTTTCAAAATATTCAACGATGTGAACCGCACCCATGCCGTTGATTTCTTCGCCACCCGAAAATGCGAAGTAGATATCACTTTCCGGGGTAAAGCCTTTTGCAATCAGCGTTTCCGCCGCGTAGAGCACTCCGTTGATTGTCGCCTTGGTATCCAGCGTTCCACGGCCCCAAAGGACGCCATCCTCGAGGATGCCCTCGAAGGGAGGCTTCTCCCACAGTTCTTCATTTACCGGCACGACGTCATAATGCGCCATGAGCACCGAGGGTGCACCATCGCCGCGCCCCTTCCATCGAAACAAAAGGCCACGGTCCGGAAAACGTGTAAATTCGCACGTCTTAAATACATTCGGGTACAGCTCGGGAAGCTTCTCAATCAGCCCCTCGAATTCGGCATCGTCTTCAAGCTCGGGATTACGGTTGGACACCGTTTTGAAGCGCACGAGTGTCTGTAGGTTCAAAATGGCCTTGTCCTTATCAAAAACCACTTCGCCTTCAACAATCTGAGGCTGCTTCTTCGGTCTAAATGCCAAGGTGCGTACGATAATCACGAAAACCAACAGGCAAAGCGCCACTATGAGCGCAATCAATACGTATTTCATCAAAGTGCTCCT
>JAZODS010000061.1:0-7879 GCA_045597165.1 Lachnospiraceae bacterium
TCGAGCTTAGCGTAACCGATAATCGTGTTGTCTGCATCAACAAATGCTACACGAATGGACTCCATAAGAGACTTAACGTTCTCAGAGGTGAAGGATGCATCGAGGGAAGCAAACGTCATGGAGCTACCGCCACCAAGAGTCTCTTCGTTGGAGCTATCCTCGTAAATTCTCTGAGCGCCTTCGGTCTGAAGGAGAAGGTTCGAGTTGTTTGCATTGGTACGGAAGTACAAATCGATTGCGTAACCGAACGTATCGGTAAGGAATACCTCAGCGTCATCTGCGGTTGCGCTTGCAGGAGAACCTGCCTCGTTTACTTCGTTGTAAGCTACGGAAAGAAGAGCCGGAGTCGTAATCGTCGTCTCCATCGAGGTCGGAGCGTCGATAGTACCATAGGTACCTGCATTTACCGTAACCTCAAAGCTTGCGGAGTAGTTGCCGCAAAACTCAGCGAGCTCTGCGTATACACCGGAGCCTGCGCCCATCTGTACCTTAACTGCGCCGTCAGCCATGAACTGCGTTACGAAGCCGGAAATGTTTTTGGAAACCTCGTCTACGCCCATGTTATTTACAGTTACCTCATTCTGATCAACAAGTGCGCTAACTGCTGCAGAGATGTCTGCCCAGTCGTACTCGCTCTTATTCTCTTCGATCGACTCATTCAATGCCGCTGCTGCTGCTGTAAGGTCTGCATCGATAGCTGCCAGCTTATCGTAGTAAGCCTTTACACCATCCGGAAGCGGAATTGTGTACTCGCCAACCGTCATGCCGTCATCGGTAACAGTCTTCGTAGCATTGTTGAATACTGCAAGGAACAACGTGAAGGTTGCTGCATCGTTCAACTCGCTGTCACCATTCTGTACAGCCGCACTTGCTGCGTATGCAAGCATTGCATTATTAAGAGACTCACGAACGCTTGCTGCGGAAGTCTGAAGGCTTGCGATAACATCTGCAATGATAGCAAGCTGCTCAGGCGTATACTTAGGAGCGTCCGTCATAGCCTTATCAACGATAATCTGCGCCAATGCAGAACCGTTCGTGCTAAGAGAGGAAGCTGCTGCCGTTGCTGCAGCGTCACTTCCGGAGTTGATTGCCGCAAGAGCATTACGATATGCCAACTGACGGTCAGTCATAGCGGATGCATTACCGAGTGCGCGAACACCTACGTAATCGTCATCCTGCAAGAAGCCACCCTTGTTCTTGTCGTATTTACCAAAGAGCGTATTGCTCTGAAGAGCCTGAACACGTCCGTCGGTGCCGTATACGGGAGTCTTCAAGTAGCTGGTCTCGTGCAACTTATTTCCGTCAAGGTTCAAAACCGAAGGATTCAAGACAACCTTATCAAGACCGTACTCTTCAAGGCTCAGGTCAACAAGGTTACCCCAGGTGATGTTAGCATCATGACCGCTGTTCGCATCGAGAGATACGTTGGTCAAAGATTCGGGTTCACCTTCAGGATTTGCCAATGCCATCTCAAGGTTTCCGTTCGCACCAACTGTCGTCGTGATACCTGTTACTTCAGGTGCCGTAGACAAGGTGAACCAAGCGTAGGAAGCCGAAATCAGCATGATGCAAGCGATCAAGAGCATCGCGGTTGCAGCCATCAGTTTCTTTCTGATTGCTTTCGATTGTGATATAACCATAGTTACTCACCATTCCTTTCCCCATTTGTATGTGTGAAAATGCCTCAGTCAAATGGATTGAGACCCTCCCAGATAGCTTCGATTCGGTCGAAGAACGAACCGGGTTTCTCTTCCTCTTCTTCGCTATCCAAAAGTTCAAACTGCATCTCTACTCCGAGATGACCGCCGATTAGCGCATTTGTGCAATCCGGGTCGTCTCCCTCGAGCCAAATTACGACGGTGAACTTGTGAATCTCCCCCGGCTTCATACCCTGGTAAATACCCGACGTAATCTGCCTGCTCGTTTCAAAGTTCTTCGGGAGCACTCGGTAGTAGACATTGTTACTCGAGGTGTTATCAATCACCTCGTATTGTGTTTGATCTGCCGTCTGCATCATCAGCGGCAAATCGCGGTAGCCCTTGGTGATATCACCAATGGCCGGTAACGCTTCCACCCCGCCGTCTTCGCGCGGTTTCGCGTAGAAGGTCATCTCATCGTTGTAGAAAAGCATGATCCAAGTTGCCTTGGAAAGCTCCTTACTTTCCGAATTAATCACCAACTTGTATGCATAATTCGCATCCAGCTCCTCCTTCGACTCATAGCGAAGAAAGAATGTATATGCGAAATATGACCGTGTGTCCTGCTTGCCCTCTCCATCGTTGATATTCGAAGGAATACTTACAATGGATACGCAGGGGACATCCTGCACCGGTTCTTGATCCAGCTGGGATGTCGGATTGGTAAAGGCCTCATCCTCACTCAAGGAAAATCCTCTGAGGAACAGCTCCTCACCGAGATTGATTGTAAAGTGACCTCGCAATGCGGTCACCTTTGAGAAAATGAACAGCGTCAACATCAGAAGCGCTGCTGCTGCCAACAAAAGCGGCAGCCATTTTCCACTGAGGAACCAAAGAAGTAAGCCCCTCCGTTTGTACTTATCGAAATACAGTCCCATGCTGGAAGCCGTCAGCTCGAAGTCCTTACGGTTATACACCTTCTCGCGTTTCATCTGCTTCTTGAGCTTCTTTCGCCCGGCCTTTATCTCGCGTACCTGCTCCTTTGTCAAGACAACGCCACCGCGTTTCTTCTTGAACAGACCCCTTTGCGGCGTCTCCTTAGGAAGCTTCGTCTTTTTCTTGTTGGTGCTGTTTGCTGCTCCGGCTACGGTGCTGCCTGTGGCGTTACCTCCTGCTGCATTGCTGCTTGCCGAGTTGCCGCCTGTGGCGTTACCGCTTTCGGGGTTTCCTGTGCCCACGCCCGAGGTGTTCGCTGATGCGTCACTCGAATTCGGTATGTTCTTGTCGTCGCTCATGATTACTCACGCTCCAACAATCGCTGCACAAGCTCCTGTTCCGTCAAGCGCTGACCGCTCGGATACGTAGGAATTGTCGCAATTCCAAGTGAGGACAGCAGTTCTTCGGTCGCCGTGACGGTGACTCTGTCCGCCTCCTCGGAGAAACGGATTCTCGTAAAGCCCACTTCTCTCACGCGGTCAAACCCAAGCACCTGCGGGTCATAACCATCGAGCACGAGCTGAATGCCGCTTCCCGTGTACTGAGCAAGTAATTCGAATACGGCTTTGCCACCCGTCACCAAAGCGGATGCGGGAACGCCGACCATCAATCTGCTTGCATCAATGGGTTGGTCACGAAACAGCTGCTCGAACTTACTGAGCTTACTCTCCCCGACATAGAAGCTTTCCGGTATCGTGAACAAAATTCCCTCCACACTCAATCCGGAATTCTTTATGCGAAGCAGCGTATCCGCCGTCTCGTAGAGGAGATAAAAGATAACCTCCTCAAGTGTATCTGTACGAACCAACATCGGTTCCAAATACTCTAATGTGTCCTCCGTCTCCGGCGTCTCCAGATTGCCTCTGAAGAACGGAACGGCCTCCCACAGCTTGTCCGCCAACGGAGAATAATTCATTCCCAGCGGACGTCCGTCACGCTTGTCCACAAGCGGTACGGTCTTTTGAATCGTGTTCGAGTACTGAATGTACTTGCGGAACACTTCTCTGAGCTTTCCTCGACAAGCCTTACAAACTTCCATCAGCTTCGGAGAAAATGCCGTGCCTTCCATTGCAAGAATTGCGGCAAATGCTTCGTCAAACGGCTCCTCCGATCGAATCGTCGTCGCAAGCAAGTCCAATTCCTTTGCAAGTCCGATAATCTGTGCTATCGGGCTGATCTCGTCTCCGCGTAGTCCGTTCGGGAATCCGCTACCGTCGTAACGCTCCATGTGCTGTCCGGCTGCCTCGCGTACCAGCGACCATGTGAGGTTGTCCGTTACTTTCTCCTCTGCGTACAAATTGAACTGTGCAGACTGTGCTTCCTTCGTCGCCTTTCGCGCGGTCTTTTCTTGGAGATAAGCCACCAGCCTTCGACCATAGGTCGTATAAGATTGGTATTGCTTGCTCTCATTGTCCGTAAAATCTGCTCGCCACAGCTGCAGCTCGCTCGGGAGCAATGATTTGCCCAACATATGGTACAATCCGCACTTATATGCAAGCTCTATGTACTTTTCCTGCACGCGTCCCGGCCATTCTGCACTCCTCTTCATAAAGGCGGAAGAACACGCCTGTACATAAAGCACACGCGTGTAGCTTGCGACTCTTACAGACTGTTGCCGATTTTTCGGCAACAGTCCACGAAATGCATCATCCCAGGTTTCATATCTACAATCATTACTTCCTTGTTGATTCACGTCATTACCTCAGTTGTTATTAGTCGTCCTCACTAATATCGTAGGATACCAGCGGGGTGTCATCAAGATCTTCCTTACCCTTCTTCTTCAAGAATACAAGGAGGAATACGAGTACGCCGTTTCCTGCCAAGGAGATGAAGAAGAGAATCGGCCAAAGTTTGTGGATGAAGATGTTACAATAGTCACCTTTCGGCTCCTCATCCTTCGGCTCTTCAGGCTGATTTGCCTGCTCAAGCAATGCCTTGATCTGCTCTACGAGAGCCTTGATCTCAGCTGCTGCAGCGTCTACCGTTGCCTGGCTTCTGCTGGAGAGTGCGTCCTCTCCGTTAGCAAGTGCGCCACCGAGCTGGCTGAAAAGCTTTCCGAGCTCCTCAGAGGAAAGAAGTGCATTTGCAGAATCAATTGCTGCGATCAACTCACTGTAGTCGATCTTTACAAGACCTGCGATTGCGTCCTCAAGGTTCTTCGCTGCTTCGTCAACCTCGTCCTGGCTTGTGCTACTGAGTGCTTCCTTTCCGGCAAGGAGCTCTTCAAGAAGTGCCTCCCAGCTTTCGATTGTGTACTCTTTTTCGTCCAAGCTCTCGGCAATGTTAATCTGATTCTTAAGTTCGGTGTAGTCAATTACGCCCGGCGTGGGTGTAATCACCTCCGGAGTAGGGGTAGGAGTAGCAACTCCCTGCGTAGGCGTCACAACGCCCTGCGTAGGCTTCTTAGTCGGAGCCTTGGTAGGTGCCTTCGTCGGCGCCTTCGTAGGTGCCTTCGTCGGAGTAGGAGTAGCCGTAGGCTTAGCCTTTACTTCCACACTCTTAGGTGCGGGAGAATAGCTCACGAGGTCCAAACCGTAGAGATAATCCGATACGGTAATCGTACAGGAATCTCCGGGCTGTGCACTGTCCTTAATCGTTACCTTAACGGTGACTGCACTGTTAGCAATCGGCATTGCACTTGCGTATGAGAACTTTCCGTTAGCCGGATTGTAGATCATAGCAACGTTGCCGACCTGCGGTACAACTTCAAATGTAAAGCTGTCCGTGTCACCGGAAAAGGTAATCTTACCTTGACCGTTGATGTCATCCTTAAGTGGAATCACAACGGTAACTTCATCTCCGGGATGGCCCGTATAATCAGCTGCAAATGCCATGGTAGGCAGTGCTGCAACAAGCAGCACTACCACCAACAAAGCCAATAAAACTTTTTTCATCGAATTCATGACGAATCCTTTCCTCTCTTAATTGTCCAACAAAGTGGTGTAGCTCAAGTCTACAACCTTACGATGTTCGATTGCTGCATCTGCAGAATCTACACCTTCAGTAGTATTGATTTGTGCTTCCAACATCTCTAACTCAGAGAGGGTAACCAATTCTACTACGTTCTGAAGAATGCTTGCTGCGTCATTGGAATATACGCGGACGTCGCTCGCTACACGGAAGGCATTGAGTGCATCCTTCAGTGTTCTTTCTGTTATGCTATCTCACTTTTACGCGCGTTCACGCTTTGCTACAAGCAACATAGCAACTACTACGAAGCCTGCAAGCAATGCGAACATTACAACTCCGGAATCTCCGGTCGGCGGCTGCTCATCAAGGCCGGGGTCCGGAGTAGGGGTAGGCTCATCCGGAGTAGGGGTAGGATCTTCCGTAGGCTCAGCTACTACTTCCACAGTCTTAGCTGCGGGAGAATAGCTCTCGAGATCCAAACCATAGAGATAATCCGATACGGTAATCGTACAGGAATCTCCGGGCTGTGCACTATCCTTAATCGTAACCTTAACAGTGATTGCACTGTCAGCAATCGTCGTTGTATGTGCATAAGAGAACTTTCCGTTATCCGGATTGTAGGTCATTTCAACATTGCCAACCATCTCTACAACTTCAAATGTAAAGCTGTCCGTATCACCGGAAAATGCAATCTCGCCCTGTCCGTTCGTGTCATCCACAAGAGGAATCACAACGGTAACTTCGTCTCCGGGATATCCCGAATAATCAGCTGCAAATGCCGTGGTAGGCAGTGCTGCAGCAAGCAGCACTACTACCATCAAAGCTATTAAAACTTTTCTCATCGATTTCATAGCGAATCCTTTCCTCTTTTAATTATCCAACCAAGTAGTGTAGCTCAATTCTACAACCTTACGATGTACGATTGCTGCATCTGCAGAATCTACACCTTCAGCAGTATTGATCTGTGCTGCCAACATCTCTACTTCAGAGAGGGTAACCAACTCTACTACATTCTGAAGAATAATTGCTGCGTCATTGGAGTATACGCGGCCGTCGCAGTTCACATCGCCAAGTACGATTACGATGTAGGTTACTGTCGTGCTACCTGCAGCATTCGTTGCGGTAACCGTTACCATCTCACCGGTCTGAACAAGACCATTGTTCGTATCAGAGAATACGTACTCGATCGTATCTGCGTTATCGAAGTTGAACTTCACATACTGCTCGAACAAATCATGTGCAATTCCGTCAGCGATCGTATCGATGAAGATATACTCGGTCTCTGCCTTCATTGCAAAGATGTCGTCGTTCGAATCCATCGTCACGTCAACAAATACAGGCGGGTCAAGTGCCAACTCGTCTGCGAGAATCAGCTCAAGCTCAAGGTTGAGTCTGTGCCAGTTCTCCTTCGTTGTGCCGTAGGTTGCGAACTCGCCCGTTGCATAATCTGCAAGAGTTCTGTCTCCGCCGTTCACATCAACGCGATCCAATACTCTGTAAACCAACTGAAGAACCATGCTATAAGTTGCTTCCAACTCGATTGCTTCGTCTGCGCCCGTGATACCAAGCTCTTCAACCATCTCCTCGAAGGTGATGTCGTTGTTTGCTGCACGGAGTGCATTGAGTACATCCTCCAGTGTCGTCGTCTCAATCAGCTCTACGAGTTCAGCCGTTACGCCGGTCTCAAGATACTTATTGATTGCGTCTACCATCTCAGTAGCATCGCTCATGCCATTTGCAAGAATGATGCCGATTACTGCGATGTAATCCTTATCGGAAAGGTCTACCTTAAGTACTACATCTCCGGATGCGTCAACCGTAAGGCCTGCGCCTGCGGAGTAGCTAATATCTTCGAGACTAAGCTCTACCGAAATCTCGGTAACAACAGCTGCAAGCTCTTCGCAAAGCTTAGCAAGCTCCTGCTTCTTCTCGTCCTCACCCTCGATTACGAAGGTAAGAGTGCGGCTTCCTGCCTCACCGGGTACAACGTTCAGCTCAAGAATATCAGCCGAAGTGTTGTGCGAAATGTCAAACTTCCAAGGAGCAGTGTTCAGCGTGTACTCTGCGAGTGCGCTGTCGCTCTCGATTGCTGCCTGAATTGCTGCGAAATCGGTGATCGTTGCGAGCACGTCATTTACAAATGCCTCTACGCCGTCGCAGTCAATCATCTCAACGAGATCAGATGCAAGGTTGCCCAAGCCTGCGCTGTAGATGCCTTCAAGGTCGTAAAGCTCAACTGCGTAGATTCCGTTGCCGGAGATATCAAGGCTAGCCCATGTAAATGCGTTCATCAATACGTCAACTACCATCTCAAGAGCAATCTTCTTGAATTCAAT
>JAZODS010000062.1:0-3373 GCA_045597165.1 Lachnospiraceae bacterium
ACAGATATTCACCGCCTTTTTTGCAGACTACGGCCATTGCTTTTCGCTCCGAGGAGAACGGCAGCTCGTATACGCGAGAGAGCGTCGGTGGATTGCTCATCGGAAAATGCTTTGCCGCACTGACCAGAGCATTTTCCGTCGGCTCGCCGTTCGTTCCGTCGGAATTGCTACACAGAGAAGCAAAATGCAGCAGCTCGGTCACTTTTGCGGGCGCTGTGTTGGATGCAGTACCGCGTACGGAAAAGAGCGTGTGCTCCTCACCGTCACACAGGCAGGCCACGACCGTCATACGGTTTTGCGTTAGGGTTCCCGTCTTGTCGCTACAGATGTAGGTGGCCGAGCCGAGCGTCTCGACGGCGGGCAATCGTCGGATGATTGCTTGCTTTTTGACCATGCGTTCAACGCCGATGCTGAGCATAATCGTGACTACGGCAGGAAGGCCTTCCGGAATGGCGGCAACGGCAAGGCTGACTGCGGTCAAAAGCATTGTTACGGCCGGATAGCCCCGAAGGATTCCGAGAAAGAATACTCCGCAGCAGATGGCAAGGCACAGCAGTCCGAGCGTCTTACCGACATTTGCGAGACGCTGCTGGAGTGGCGTGTCGGGTGCTTTGGCGCGAAGCAAATGCTCGGCAATGCTTCCAATCTCCGTATTGAGCCCGGTGCCGGTTACGACACATAGTCCGTGGCCGGTTGTGATGGCGGTAGAGGAGAAGACGCTATTTTTTCGGTCGGCGGGCAGACAGGTCTCCGGCAGACGGAGTGCCGCATTTTTCGTAACGGGCAGGCTTTCGCCGGTCAATGAGGCTTCGGAGACGGTCAGGTTGACACCCTCGATGAGCCTTCCGTCAGCGGGAATCAGTTGACCCGGCTCAAGAAAAAGGATATCTCCCGGAACCAAATCGGTGCTGTCGAGTAAGCAGCGCTTTCCGTCGCGGAGCACGGGAACCTTCGGTGTGGAAAGGCCTTTGAGCGCGAGCAGAGAATGCTCGGCGCGAACCTCTTGAATCGTTCCCATACAGGCATTCAGAAAAATGATGGCCAGTATGATTGTCGGCTCGACATAGTCGGGTTTCCCCTCGTACCAAGAGATGCCGAAGCTGAGAGCGGCAGCGGCGAACAGGACGAATATCATGAAGTCGGCGAACTGGGAAAGGAAGCGACGAAGCAGGGAAGGGGGCTTGCCCTCGGGCAGAGCATTTGGCCCATATTGTGTTTTGCGGGAGGCCGCTTCCGCCGATGAGAGCCCGACTCGGGGGTCTGTCTTCCATTCGGAAAGAACTTCGGAAACGGAGCGGGAGTGATATAGCATAGTGGTACCTCCAAAGTCACGTGAAAACATTAAAATCTCTGAAAAGTGTATGAGAGATGTCGCAAAAAATGCTTGCCCCTTTCGAAGGATAGTATTATAATGATTCTAAGCGTGCTTACGTATATTTTTCGTCGAGGCACGGAAATAAAGGTAGAGGATATGTAGAAAGGAGTCATGAATCATGGGATTTATTGACAGCATCAAAGAAAGAGCAAAGCAGGACTTAAAGACTATCTGTCTTCCGGAGTCCATGGACCGCAGAACATGGGAAGCGGTAGAGATGATTTTGGCAGAGGGAATCGCTAAGGTCGTAGTACTCGGAACCCCCGCAGAGGTGGAGGAGTACAGCAAGGGCCTTAACATCGAAGGCGCTACGATTATCGATCCGAATACGGCACCTGAGCTTCCCGAGTACATAGATAAGCTTGTAGAGCTTCGTAAGTCTAAGGGAATGACGCCCGAAGAGGCTAAGAAGCTTTTGACGACCGATTACATGTATTATGCATGTATGATGGTAAAGATGGGCGCAGCTGACGGTGTAGTATCCGGTGCTTGCCACTCCACGGCAAACACACTTCGTCCTTCTCTTCAGATTATCAAGACGAAGCCCGGCACAAAGCTCGTATCCGCATTTTTCATGATGGTTGTTCCGAATTGCGAGTATGGCGCAGACGGCACCTTCCTTTTCGCAGATTCCGGCCTTGAGCAGAACCCGGATCCGGAGAAGCTTGCTGCAATCGCAATCTCTTCCGCAGAGTCCTTCGAGCTTTTGGTTCAGAAGCAGGCAAAGGTTGCAATGCTTTCTCACTCTACGAAGGGCAGCGCAAAGCATCCTGACGTGGACAAGGTACTTGCTGCAACGGCAATCGCTAAGGAGCTTCGCCCTGACATCCTTTTGGACGGTGAGCTTCAGGCAGACGCTGCTATGGTTCCGAGCGTAGGTAGCTCTAAGGCTCCCGGCAGCCCGGTAGCAGGCCAGGCGAATGTACTTGTATTCCCTGACTTGGATGCAGGTAATATCGGCTACAAGCTTGTTCAGAGACTTGCTAAGGCAGAAGCATACGGTCCGGTTACGCAGGGTATTGCTGCACCGGTGAACGATTTGTCCCGCGGTTGCTCCGCTGAGGATATCGTAGGCGTAGTTGCAATTACTGCAGTACAGGCTATGGCTTAATCATTTAGGAGGTAAGACATGAAGGTTTTAGTTATTAACTGCGGAAGCAGTTCTTTGAAGTATCAGTTGATCGATTCGGAGACCGAGCAGGCACTGGCAGTCGGCCTTTGCGAGCGTATCGGTATCGACGGTCGTCTGAATCACACGCCGGCAGGTGGTGAGAAGGTGGTTCTGGAGGATGCACTTCCGAATCACGAGGTAGCAATTAAGAACGTGCTTGAAGCATTGGTAAATGCGGAGTACGGTGTAATCTCCGAGCTTTCCGAGATCGGTGCCGTAGGCCACAGAGTTGTTCACGGCGGCGAGAAGTTCGCTTCTTCCGTAGTGATTACTCCCGAAGTTATCGCAGCAATCGAAGAGTGCAACGACTTGGCACCGCTTCACAACCCCGCAAACCTGATCGGTATTCGCGCATGCATGAACATTATGCCCGGTGTACCGGAGGTTGCCGTATTTGATACCGCATTCCATCAGACGATGCCGAAGGAGGCATATCTGTACGGACTTCCTTATGCATACTATGAGAAGCATAAGGTACGTCGTTACGGCTTCCACGGAACGAGCCATAGCTACGTTTCCAAGCGTGCAATGGCAGTTGGCGGACTTGATCCCGAGAACTCCAAGATTATCGTATGCCACCTCGGCAACGGTGCTTCCATCTCCGCAGTAAAGAACGGCAAGTCCGTAGATACCTCGATGGGTCTTACTCCTCTTGAGGGCTTGATCATGGGTACCCGTAGTGGTGACATCGATCCGGCAATCATTGAGTTCATCGCAGGCAAGGAGAACTTGACGCTCAGCGAAGTAATGAACGTATTGAACAAGAAGTCCGGTGTACTCGGTATGTCCGGTGTATCCTCCGACTTCCGTGATCTTGATAAGGCTGC
>JAZODS010000063.1:0-2066 GCA_045597165.1 Lachnospiraceae bacterium
TACTTTGTATGCCTGCTACAAGATTGACAAGCACGCCTATTGCAGCCACTGCCGGAAGATGCCACCACTCGTATACATAGGCATCCACACCACCGCTACCCAAGAATTCCAAGGCTCCTGTGCACATGAGCAAAAGCAGTAGTATCGCACAGACTGCCGCACTTACAGCAGAAACGAACAGGTTGTCGTACAAAAGAATCTTCCACACTTCCTTGTTGGAAGTACCCAGAGCTTTTAATACGCCGATTTCGTAATAGCTCTCATTGACCGAATTCTTTGCCATAAAGGATGACAAAAGCACAGTAATCCCAATAAGAATACATGTAACAATTGCCATGATGAACAGAAAGGACGTAAAACGACTACCCAGATACTTCGTTGCCATTAAGCCATTCGGCTCTAGGATTACTCCAAACTTCTCAAGTTCTAATTCTAAGGGTTGTATGCTTTCATCCGAAATATCCTTCACATATAGATCGACAACATCTAATCCCCGAGCGCACTCTTGTGCCAATGTTTCAGTAACACGAATTGTCGGAAGCTCAGTCGTAGCCGTCACACCTACAATTCTAAGTTTACCATCCAGCCCTAATATCTCCGTGTCATACGACAGCCACGTATCAAGTAAGCATGCAATTCGCTCCTCTTCCGGAAGTGACTGTACCTCTTCCTCCGTAAAATACTTACCCGCCAACGCATTAGCAGTAACATATACCCAAACATAGGTCCCCATATCGACTACAATCTCATGCGCATCCGTCGGCTCCACTCCTGCAACCAAGGCCTCGCCATCGTACTTTTTAATTTCGTACTCAGTCGATGTCCCATGTAAATTAATCCACAGGTCTCTGTACGTCTCTTCCTGAAGCTGTTGCTGCATTTCCTCCAGAATATATAGCCTCTCGCTACTTTCCGAAATCTCTTCGCGAGTCCTAACCCCAGCGACCACAAACACCCGGTCCTCACCGGCCACACGTCCGACAATCTCTTTTCCCACGGCTTCCTCAGATGAAATACCATTCAAAAACGCCTTGAGAAAAGACTCATTCACCAAGACCTCATTTGCCTTCTCAGGGAAACGACCAACTAAATCTTTATAGCGTTCCGCAAAAAAGTCATTACCACGTATAACAGTGGCAATCACGCCATTCTCTCGATTTGCATCAAGGCTAAAGAATACCACTTGCTCTTTATACGGCAACAACTGTGCAACGTTCTCGCATCCCTTGAGATATTCCGAAGCCTTCTCAAGTGCTTGCACTTTGTCTCCGTCAAGCTCCTCATTGTATCGAGCGGTATAATAATCGTTCTCCAAAAAGGATGTGTTCACTTCATTCACCAAATGCTTCGTAGCCGAATAGATTCCAAGAACCATTGCAAGGGACAGTAGCACCAACGACAATACAGCAACGACATTTACCTTTTTACCAATCTGCTCGCGGAAACGCTTGACAGAATAAGAAAATGTCCATTTCGAATCTTTTTTCTCAGTATCGCAAGAATACTCTTCCAACAAAGAATGCTCACTATAGCCCTTGTCCTGCATTAGGACAAGTCTTTTGTCCTCAATCCGGAAGATGGCATCGCCGTATTGTTGTGCCAAATCGGTGTCGTGTGTAACCACCAGTACCAAACTGTCCGAGCTGATTCTTTTTAGAATGTCAAAACACCTGATCGCATTTTCTTCATCCAGATTACCGGTGGGCTCGTCCGCAAGAATCACCTTGCTTCCCTTCAGCACTGCTCGAGCAATGGCAACTCGTTGCTTTTCGCCGCCGGATAGCACCGAAACAGAGCGCTCCCGCAGTTCCTCCAGCTCCAACTCACGGAGCAACTGCGTTACGCGTTCCTCATCCCACGGAATTCCCGCAATCTCCAAAGCAGTCTCTAGGTTCTCATTTACCGTCTTTCGTTCCAGAAGATTAAATTCCTGAAAGATATACGATACGTAATTTCGCCGCAAATCCTCCTCGGATTCCTCTGCGCCGGAGCCATAACTTATCCTACCGGAATCGCAAGAGTCTATCTTCCCTAATATATTCAGAAGAGTACTCTTTCCGCTACCC
>JAZODS010000064.1:0-38191 GCA_045597165.1 Lachnospiraceae bacterium
GAGCGTTTGATCTATCACATTGCGGGAAATGATGCGCAGAAGAACAAGGCCTTGATGCAGCAGCTTTCTACGAACGGTGTGTATGAGATTTCCGAGGAGATGAAGCAGGGACTTTCCGATTTCGTATCCGGCTATGCCTCCGAGGAGGAGACTGCCATTGCGATTCGCAGACTGTACGAGAAGACCGGCTATGTAGTAGATACTCACACCGGTGTTGCGGCATCGGTTTACTATGGTTACAAGGAGAGCGCTAAGGACAATACGAAGACGGTCATCGCTTCTACGGCGAGCCCGTTCAAGTTCTCCAGAAGTGTAATGGATGCCATTCGCGATCAGAAGTGCGAGGAAGAGGATTTTGCGCTGATTGATGCTTTGTCCGAGGTGGCAAATGTAAAGGTTCCGATGGCAATTGAAGAGATTCGTACGGCACCGATTCGTCACAATACGGTGTGCGAGACGGAGAATATGCAGGTAGAGGTTCGCAAGATTTTAGGCCTGTAAGAGACAGAAGGACCGTATGGGCGATAAGCAATCCGCTACGATGCCCTAAGCGACGCAGTAATGCGAGGGGAAGCGTAAGCGACTAAGTAATAAGAGGCGAAGCAATGGACGGACTGAAGAAGGCATTGGATGCGGTAATGCAAGGCGAGATTGACGCACGTGGAGCGGTGGGAACGCAGCTGCGTGTTTATCGCTACGGCGAAGAGATTTATCGCGGATGCTTTGGTATGGATAGTCTTTCAAAAAAGACACCGATGCCGGAGGACGCTATATACCGTCTGTATTCCATGACAAAGCCCATCACCTCTGTTGCGGTACATAAGCTGATTGAGGAAGGAAGACTGTCTAAGGAGGATCCGGTCTATCGGTATCTTCCCGGGTTTTCCGAGCAGACCGTATGGACGGAAGCCGGACCGGTTCCGGTAGAACGCCCGGTTACGTTGAGAGACCTTTTGAATATGACATCGGGTTTGGAATATCCGAATCCGAGCAATCCGGTTGCGCAAATGCTGATGCCGTACTATGCACAGCTGGAAGACCTGAGTGTAAATATTCCGCGAGACAATATCAGCATTTGCAATCGTCTCGGGCAGTTTCCTCTTATGTTTCAGCCCGGTGAGCGCTGGAATTACGGGGCGTCGGCCGATGTGTTGGCGGCGATCGTCGAAGTCGTGACCGGTAGGACGTATCGCGATTATATTATGGAGACGATTTTGCTTCCGCTTGGGATGACGGATACGGACTTTTACGTTCCGCAGGAGAAGCAGGACCGCTTTGCGTCCTTCTACATTCCGATGGAGGATGGCACGCTTCTGGAAGAGGAGCCGAATTTCCTCGGTATGACGAATCGAATCCGCAAGCAGGAGTTTGAGTCCGGCGGCGCAGGGCTTGTCGGAACGATAGACGATTATTCTCGCTTTGCCAGAATGCTTGTAAATGACGGTACACTTCCCGCCTGTGCGAGTAAGAGCGGAAGCGCCGTGACGATATTGAAGCCGGAGACGGTACGGAAGATGCGCACTCCGCAGTTGACGCCACAGCAGAGAGCTTATGCGAATTGGGATTCGCTGAAGGGCTTTAGCTACGGCAATCTGATGCGTGTGCTGGTCGATACGGACACCTGCGGCTACAGTCCCGCATTTGTCGGAGAATTCGGCTGGGACGGCTGGGGCGGCACGTATTTTATGCTCGACCCGACGAATCAGCTTGTATTCGTGTACATGGTGCAGCAGGCAAATGGTGCGCGACCGTGGATGTACAACGCAATCAAGCAAGCCATCTACGACAACCTGCCGATATAGAAACAACAATCCGAAAACAAATAAGAGCCTTTCCATAGAGCAGGACGCTTTACGGAAAGGCTCTTTTGTTGTTATTATAATCGGCGTGTTGTTGCTTAAAAGACGCTTAGCAGAGCACCGGTCGATATAAAGGACTAGTTTCTTTTGGAACGCTTTCTTTCCAAAGAATCGAGAATCTTCTTACGAATACGAAGACTCTTCGGAGTTACCTCCAAAAGCTCGTCGTTGTCGATGAACTCGAGGCACTGCTCAAGACTCATAATGCGAGGCGGAGTGAGGCGGAGTGCTTCGTCGGCGGAAGAGGAGCGGGTATTCGTGAGCTGCTTCTTCTTGCAGACATTTACCTCAACGTCCTCGGCCTTGCCATTCTGTCCGACTACCATGCCCGCGTAGACACGAACACCGGCGCCGATAAACAGAGTGCCGCGCTCTTGAGCGTTGAACAAGCCGTACGTTACGGCGTCACCGCTTTCAAATGCAATCAAACTGCCCTGCGAGCGATAGAAGAGGTCGCCCTTGTACGGAGCGTAGCCTGCGAAAATCGTATTGATAATGCCTTCGCCCTTTGTGTCGGTCATGAACTCACCGCGGTATCCGATCAAGCCTCTGGACGGAATCATAAAGGTAAGTCGTGTGGAGCCGCTGCCAAAGGCGCTCATTCCCTGAAGCTCACCCTTTCTCGAGGAAAGCTTCTCGATGACGGAGCCGGAGTATTCATCCGGAACGTCGACCACGCATTCCTCCATCGGCTCTAAGCGATTGCCGGCTTCGTCGTAGCGGTAGATGACCTCTGCCTTGCTTACCGCGAACTCAAAGCCCTCGCGTCGCATATTCTCAATCAATACGGAGAGGTGCAGCTCTCCACGTCCGGATACCTTAAAGGCCTCCGTTGTCTCGGTTTCCTCGACGCGAAGCGAAACGTCGGTGTTCAGCTCGCGGAAGAGACGGTCACGCAAATGACGTGAAGTCACGTACTTGCCTTCCTGACCGGCGAGAGGACTGTCGTTGACCATGAAATTCATCGAGATGGTCGGCTCGGATATCTTCTGGAACGGAATTGCCACCGGCTTGTCCGGGGAGCAAAGCGTATCGCCGATGTGAATATCGGAAATGCCGGAGATGGCAACGATGGAACCGATCGTGGCCTCATTTACCTCGACCTTCTTAAGACCGTCGAATTCGTACAGCTTGCTGATCTTAACCTTGCGATGCTTGTCCGGGTCGTGATGATTTACGATCACGCATTCTTGATTCACGCGGATGGAACCGGAGTCTACCTTTCCCACACCGATACGTCCGACGTACTCGTTATAGTCGATGGTGCTGATCAAAACCTGTGTGCCCGCAGTCTCATCGCCCTCGGGAGCGGGAATGTAATCGAGAATCGTCTCGAACAAAGGCTCCATACTAACCGCATTGTCCGTAAGCTCGAGAATTGCCACGCCACTCTTTGCGGAAGCGAAGACAAACGGACAATCCAGCTGCTCGTCGTCTGCATCCAAATCGATGAAGAGCTCAAGCACCTCGTCGATGACCTCGGTAGGACGTGCCTCGGGGCGGTCAATCTTGTTGATGCATACGATAACGGGCAAATGCAGCTCAAGTGCCTTTTTCAATACGAACTTTGTCTGAGGCATCGGTCCTTCAAATGCGTCAACGACGAGCACAACGCCGTTTACCATCTTAAGAACACGCTCTACCTCGCCGCCGAAATCGGCATGGCCGGGGGTGTCGATAATATTGATCTTTGTTCCCTTATAATATACTGCGGTATTTTTCGAGAGAATCGTGATGCCTCGTTCCCTTTCGATGTCGTTGCTGTCCATGACACGCTCTTCAACGACCTGTCCGGTACGGAAGACTCCACTTTGCTTCAGTAATTCATCCACCAACGTAGTCTTGCCATGGTCAACATGAGCAATGATGGCGATGTTTCGAATATCATTACGTTTCATATCGTATCCTTTCTCATTCCGATAAGCATGCACAGTTGCATGCGCGAATTATTATAACACACTCAATGCATTTTGCAAGCGGCAGATGCTTCGATGGGGGCAGATTTATTCGGTCAAGGCCAAATGTCGAATTCGGTCGACGAGTTATAAAAATAGCCCCTTGAAATGTAAAAGACTGGTGGTTATAATAAAGGAGCAGTGACATAAAATGTTACGACATAAGAAGGGAGACATAAAGAAATGACGGATAAAGTCTTTGAAAACAATCAGGTAATACTGGCCGGTGAGGTAGTCAGTGAGTTCACGTTCAGCCATGACGTGTTTGGAGAGGGGTTCTATTTGATGGATGTTTCGGTTGGTCGACTTAGCGAGTCGTATGACACCATTCCGGTTATGGTGTCCGAGCGCTTGGTTCGCGTTTCGGATTCCATCGTCGGTCGTTATGTAGTCATCAACGGACAGTTTCGGTCCTATAATCGACATGAGGAAAATAGAAATCGATTGGTGCTTTCCGTATTTGCAAGAGAGGTGCATTTTGAAGAGGAAGAGGAAATCTCGGATCAAAATCCGAACTTCATCTTCTTAGACGGCTTTGTATGCAAGAAGCCGATTTATCGTAAGACGCCGCTCGGAAGAGAGATTGCGGACATCTTGCTGGCGGTCAATCGTCCGTATGGTAAGTCCGATTATATCCCTTGCATCTGCTGGGGTAGAAATGCGCGCTTTGCCGACGGCTTCGAGGTGGGAGCGCACATTCAAATATGGGGAAGAATTCAGTCGCGTGAGTATCAAAAAAAGCTTTCGGAGACAGAGTTTGAAAAGAGAATCGCGTACGAGGTGTCGGTCAGCAAGCTGGAAGTGATCGAATCGTAGGTACAGAGTAGCGGAGGAGTCTTTCGTGCGGAAAGCTCCTCTGTTTTGCAATATGTGAGGGGTGTGTGAACGGACGCATTTTGTTCTTATAATGGTTGACATACAGGGTTGATAATGATAATATTATCGTGATAAAATAGAACAAATGTCGACATTAGGTTCGGAATTAAGGAGGACAGGATTATGTCAGTATTTGAAGGAGCTGCCGTTGCGATTATTACTCCGTTTGATTCATGTGGAAAGATTGACTTTGAGAGCTTTGGAAGACTCATTGATTTTCAGATTGACAATAAAAGCGATGCAATTGTAGTGTGCGGAACAACTGGTGAGGCGTCTACGCTGACCCACGAGGAGCACATCGAGTGTATCCGTTACTGCGTAGAGAAGGTTGCGGGAAGAGTGCCGGTTATTGCGGGCACGGGTTCTAACTGCACCGAGACCGCGATTTATTTGACGAAGGAGGCAGAGCTTGCGGGCGCCGATGCGATGCTCGTAGTTACGCCGTATTATAACAAGGCGACGCAGAACGGTTTGATTGCGCATTTTACCGCAATTGCGAATGCGACGACGAAGCCTGTGATTTTGTACAACATCCCCGGTAGAACGGGCTGCAATATGACGGCGAAGACGGTGGCTAAGCTGTTCCACGATGTTGAGAACATCGTCGGTGTAAAGGATGCAACCGGTGACATCGGTTCCGTTGCGGACCTTATGGCATTGACGGATGGTAAGATCGACGTATACTCCGGTAACGACGATCAGATCGTTCCGCTTTTGTCTCTCGGCGGAAAGGGCGTTATCTCCGTGCTTTCGCACGTAGTTCCGAAGGAGACGCACGATATCGTTGCAGAGTATCTTGCGGGTAACGTAGAGAAGTCCAGAGAGCTTCAGCTTCGCTACATTCCGTTGATCAGAGCACTGTTTTGCGAGGTGAATCCGATTCCCGTTAAGGCTGCAATGAAGCTGATGGGCTTTTGCGAGGGAACGATGCGTATGCCGCTTACGAGAATGGAGCCGGCAAATGAGGCTGTTCTCAAGGCTGAGATGGAGCGCCTCGGCATTCTGTAAGACAGGACTGCGGAAGATGACCTTCTGTGAGATGAGATTTTGAGAGAGGCACTTCTGTGAAGTGTACGTTGAAAGATGTGCATAGGAAAGTGGTAGAACATATCGCCTGTGTCCGGCAATGACATTTGTACGGGGCAGGTGTAGGATAGGAGACATATATGGTTAGAGCGATTATGCGTGGCTGCAACGGCCACATGGGGCGTGTGATTGTCGGCCTTTCAAAGGACGATGCCGAGCTTGAGATTGTTGCGGGAATTGATTTGACCGGACAGCAGGACAATGCGTTTCCCGTATTTGAGTCACTGGAGGCTTGTACGGTTGCGGCGGACGTGTTGATTGACTTTACTTCACCGAAACTCTTGACGGAGCTTCTCGACGAGGCAAAGAAGCGCAAGCTTCCCTTGGTGCTTTGCTCTACCGGTTATGCGAAGGAGCAGGTGGAGGAGATTTGCGAGGCTTCTAAGGAAGTGGCGATTCTTCGTTCCGCGAATATGTCCCTCGGTGTGAATGTATTGCTCGATTTGGTGAAGAGAGCAGCCGAGGTTTTGGCAACGGAGGGCTTTGATATCGATGTGGTTGAGAAGCACCATCGTCTGAAGCTCGATGCACCGAGCGGTACGGCACTTGCCATTGCCGATGCGATGAACGAGGCGTTGTCCGAGCCATACGAATACGTATACGACCGCTCTACCAGAAGAGAGCAGCGTCCGAAGAAAGAGATCGGTATCTCCGCAGTACGTGGCGGGACCATCGTAGGAGAACACGAGATTGTGTTTGCCGGTACGGATGAGGTGATCGAGATTAAGCACACGGCGTATTCTAAGGCCATTTTCGGAAAGGGTGCAATCAGTGCCGCTAGATTCCTCGCAGGCAAAGCACCGGGCATGTATTCTATGAAGGATGTTATCGAAGGCTAATACGAATCTAGGCGGGGGCTTTTTCGGAAGCCCCCGTATTCAAGTAGATGAGAATAGGATTGACAGGAGGACGACAAGGTGATTGTTGTAGAGAACCTAGTAAAGCAATACGGTAATTTTCGTGCGGTTGATCAGCTGAGCTTTGAAGTAAAGGAAGGCGAGATCATGGGCTTTCTCGGCCCGAACGGCGCAGGAAAATCCACGACGATGAATATGATTACCGGATACATCTCGGCATCCGAGGGCAATGTCTGGATCGACGGCCACAACGTGTACGACGAGCCAGAGCTTGCAAAGCGCCAGATCGGTTATTTGCCTGAGATTCCGCCGGTATATCCGGATATGCGTGTGAAAGAGTATCTTTACTTTGTAACGGAGCTGAAGAAGATTCCGAAGGCTCGCCGTAAGGCTGAGGTTGAGGAGGTTATGGAGAAGGTTCGTGTTACGCACATGCAGCACAAGCTGATTAAGCATTTGAGTAAGGGTTACCGCCAGCGTGTCGGACTTGCTCAGGCGTTGATCGGCAATCCGAAGGTGATCATCTTGGACGAGCCGACCGTAGGTCTTGACCCGATGCAGATTACTTGGATGCGTCAGCTGATTCGTAACCTTGCAAAGGACCATACCGTTATCCTCAGCTCGCACATTTTGTTTGAGGTAAATGCGGTATGTGACCGAGTATTGATTATCAATCGCGGTAAGAAGATTATCCTGGATACGCCGGAGAATGTTATCAAGAAGCTCGGCGGAACGGAGGCTTTGCGTCTGCTTGTGAAGGGTAGCGCAGAGGAGGCTACGGAGATTCTTTCCGCCATTCCGGACATTCAGAAGATTTCGGTTACCAAAGAAACCGACGAGCAGGGCTTGACCGAGCTTACGGTGTATGCGGGCGGCGAGGTAGAGCTGCGTGAGACGGTATTCCGTGCATTTTCCGAGTCGGCGTTGCCGCTTTACGAGATGAACACGGTGAGCAAGTCGCTTGAGGAAGTATTTATTGAGATGACGGGAGATAAGTCGGAGATTTCCGCGGAGGCACCTGTTGTAGAAGAGGAGGAGAATCATGCTGGCGATTTATAAAAAAGAATTACGTGCATATTTCACTTCCTTCATCGGATATTTGTTTTTGGCGTTTTTCTTGGGCTTTGTAGCGGTGTATCAGTACATCTACAATCTCCGCATCGGTTATGCGAATTTTGCATATGCCATCAACGGAACGACGACCTTTTTCTTGTTTCTCGTACCGATGTTGACGATGCGTATCTTGGCTGAAGAGAAGAGACAGAAGACCGATCAGTTGATTTTCACGTCTCCGGTTAGTATTCCGCAGATCATTATCGGAAAGTACCTGGCGTTGATCAGCGTATTTTTCATTGCGATTGCGATTGTTGCGGTATATCCGCTCATCCTGCGCAATTACGGACAGACGAATCTGGCAATTGCGTACTCGACGCTGTTCGGATTTTTCTTGCTGGGAAGCGCGTATATGGCTGTCGGAATGCTTGTTTCCGCAATTACGGAGAGTCAGGTGTTTGCTGCGGTTTTGACGTTCGTGGTAATCTTGTTCTCGTTGTTGATTGACATGTTGATTGCCCTGCTGCCAACCGGTCATTTGCTTGCGTTCATCGTATTGCTCGCAATTTTGTTGTTGTTGACCGTGTGGACGTATACGATGATGAAGAACTGGCTGATTAGTGTGGCGTTCGGTATCGTATCGATGGGCGGCATCAGTGTTGCGTACATTTTGAAGCCCGAGCTGTTTGACGGAGCTCTTGTAAAGGTATTCGGATGGTTTTCTTTGATTTCGAGATTCGAGAACTTCCGTTACGGTATCTTCGATCCGTCGGCTTACGTCTTTTACATTTGTTTTAGTCTTTTGTTCGTGTTCCTGACGATTCAGGTCATCAACAAGAGAAGATGGGAGGCATAGCATGAAGAAGATGAATTTCAGCAGCCGCAAATTCCGCGGTGGTGCATATGCTACGATCCTTTCCATTCTCGTGGTTTTGCTCGTATTGGGCGTGAATTTGTTGGCAGGAGTGCTTCTTAAGAGCTCCGACCTTACGAAGAGCGGAACCTACTCCTTGTCCGAAGAAACATTGTCTTTCTTAAAGCAGGTTGACACTCCGATTGAGCTGTATTACGTTTCGGAGACCGGCGAGGAGCATCTCGTGCTTTCGAATACAGCAGAGCTGTTCGCCGAGCATTGCGACAATGTAACGATTGATTACAAGGATCCGGTTCAGTATCCTCAGTTCGTATACAAATACAACGGCGTTTCCGACATCAACAACAATAGTATCATTGTTATCAACAGCGAAGAGCCGGAGCGCTATGACTACATTGACTTTGAGGAGATGTGCATTTATACGCTGGATCAAAATGATCTGACACAGACGAAGCTTAGCGGCTACGATGCCGAGATGGAGCTTGTAAAGGCCATTGTGTCGGTGACCGACAGTGAAAATAAGAACATTTACTTCACAACCGGACACGGTGAGTTTTTGATCAATCCGAACAGTGCAACGCCCGAAGTAAGTACGACGCTGCACGATTTGCTTTCGATTAACAGCTATACGCCGCATTTCTTGGATCTTACGAGAGAATCGATTCCGGACAATTGCGACATCCTGTGTATCGGCGGAGCGACGACGGACTTTACGGAGGCCGAAATCGCAAGCATCAGCGAGTACATTACGAACGGCGGTAGTGTGGCACTCTTCTTGTATTACACGGGTGAGCCGCTGAAGCAGATTCACTCGCTTACGAAGCAGTACGGTATTGAGCTTCATACCGGTCTGTTGAACGAGGGCGACGATCAGTTTACCGAGCAGGGTAACAAGAATTATGTCCTCACAAAGTACAATGGTAAGAACGTGGAGTGGGCATTTTCCACCGGTGTAACGGTGATGGATAACCTGCGAGACACGTTGAAGGTAGAGTCCTTGTATCAGACGTCCGACAAGGCATTTTTGAAGACGGACATTTCGAGTCAGGAATGGGCTGAGGGCGATCCGATCGGACAGTATTCGTTGCTGACGAAGGCGACGGAGACGTACCAGGGTAAGACAGGTAACCTGTATGTATTCAGTACTTGCTTCTTCCTTGCCGACAGATGTATCAGCGGAACGGTTTCCTACAGCAACCGCGATCTCTTCCTGTCGATTGCGGGAGAGGTTACCGGTTCGGAGACTTCCCTTTCGATTCCGAACAACTTGGCTCGCGAAGAGGCTTTGGCGATGACGACAAAGGAGAAGAACATGGTATTCTCCATTTCGGTTATCGCACCGGCACTGTTCCTGGTGTTCGGTATTATCGTTGTCTTCCGTAGAAGAGCGTAGGTGGTGACTTATGAAAAAGAAGACGTTGATTCCCTTGATAGCGATTAGCGTAGTTGCTATCGTTATGTTGGTTGTCTATTTTGCACTCCTGTCCAAGAAAAATGAGGGACCGAATGCTTCGGGAGATCAGGATTTCTTTACCGTACTTACAATCGATGTGTCCGGATTGGACAGAGTCGTGTTGAACAACGAGTCGATGAAGGCAGAGTTTGTACGTGCGGACGGAATGTGGAGTCGTAAGGATGCGGATTACTTTCCCGTAAAGCAGTCCATCTTGAGCTTGATTGAGCGAGTACTGCTTAGCAACCTCAATGCATTTGCCAAGTTGTCCGATGTATCCGATTTGTCGGAATACGGTTTGGATACGCCGATGGCAGAGATGTACGCGTACTCGGGAGAGGAGCTGCTTTGCTCGGTAATTTTGGGCGACAAGGTGCCGACAAAGGATCAGTACTATTGCATGTTCTCGGGTAGTGACGAGGTGTATACGGTATCCGCGAACTATCAAAAGTATATGTGCATGGAAAGCAATGAGTTTCTTGAGAATATGGAATTGCCGACAATAGAGGATAAGAGCTATCTGCGCGACATTCATATTACGGGCGAAGCATTTGACGAATTCCATGCGGTTTATGATACAAAGAGCCCGTTTGATTATTCGGGAGTAAGCCTGTTCACGTGGACGATTTATGAACCGCTGAACGGAAGCTTCCACGCAGATACGATGGACAATGCATGGCTCGACCAGCTGGATTCGTATTGCAAGCTCGTATACGATAAGCTGGTTGCATATCGTCCGACGGACCTGTCAAAGTACGGCTTGGACAACCCGTGTGCGACACTTAAGGTGGATTACACGGATGCGTCGGGACGCCAGGAGCTTCAGTATGTGTTGACGCTCGGCAATCAGTTGGAAACCGGTGAGTACTACGCGCGCATCGAAGGCGTGGAGTGGATATTCACGATGTCCAAAGAGGCGGTAGACATTAAGTTCGATACCGACGTATTTGACTGGAGCTACAATACGGTTGTGTACCCTGCAACGGGCTGCTTCGAGCAGATTGTCGTTGTAGCGGGAGGTAACGAGTATATCTTGAAAAATGAAGGCGGTGAGGATCCGAATAACCCGGACTATTCGGTCAATGGTATTAAGGTGTCCGCTGCCACAATGCAGGCATGGCGTTCACAGGTGCTGACATTGAAGACGAGTAGTGTTCTGTCCGCAGAGCTTGCGGAAGGCGAGGAGCCGATTCTTTCACTGGAGTTTCAGGTGAACAAAGAGGAACTCGAGGACCGCACGATAGCCTTTTACCCGCATGAGAACGGTATGTACCGCGTAGCAATAAACGGACTTGTGGATTTCACAATCGACGGCAGAGACGTTGACGCATTCGTTGCATACATGAACGATACATTTTAGTAGATGGGTAAGCCCTCTTGTCCGGAATATTTCCTTACGGACTGCATACAGTAGTAAGGAAGCCGGACAAGGGGGATTTTTTATGCATAGAGGGAAGCAGTGGCTGATACTGATTATGAGTAGCTTCGGCAGCTTGGGAATGCTCTTGCTGTTTTATATCGTATACGGAATCGGTGACTCCGATGAGATGCATCGAAATGCGGGACGGCCGGAATCCTTGTTCGTGGAAAATGCGTATTTGCTTTCGCTGGAGGATGGCGAGCTGTCTTTCGCTGCGGGCGATGGGAGCCTAAGCTATCCGGTCAATGAGGGGGAATATACGACACTTCGGGATGCGATAGAGAAGGGAACCATTGCGGATCTGACAATCGAGGACGATGCGGTAATCGGTATCGTTCTCAAAAATCAGCGTGTGGCCGCGGACGACTGGGAGTATCGTGAGGAGAGCATTTGGCTCGGAGAAGAGGCGGAATATGCGCTTCACGAGGCATTTGCAGCATACGACGGTGCGATGGAGAAGATCATTACGAAGGAGCAGCTGGAGTCGTACGAGGAGGTTGTGTTCTACGTAAAGGACGGAGTTGTGTGCGGTGCCATTGCGGATGCTTCCTGTGTGCCGAATATACGCATCCTCCTTTCTCGAGACGCCGGAGGAAAGGGGAGAGCGAGCGTGAGCTTGACGGCGGATTGCGAAAGTGAGCTGACGACGCCGTCCGGTGAGAAGCGAACCGTGAAGAAAGGGGAAACGGTCCGCTTTTCGGCCGGGGATGTGCAGGTCGGGGAGAGCTGGGTGATTCGTAGTGACGGAGCATTTGCCATCGAGGGGACGCAGGAAGGAGTGACGTATTCGAACTGCATAGAGGTGATTGCCGGAGCGGATGGTCTTTATCTTGTGAACGAGCTGCCGCTTGAGACGTATCTGTACGGAGTGTTGCCGAGCGAGATTCCGGCCACCTACGAGCCGGAAGCACAGAAGGCGCAGGCGGTATGCGCAAGGACGTACGCTTATGCGGCACTTTCCGGTTATCGTTATCCGGAGTGGAAGGCGCACCTAGACGACACGACGAATTGTCAGGTGTACAATCGCATTCAACCGACGGAAGCGGCAATACAAGCGGTAAATGAGACGTGTGGGCGTGTGCTTATGACGGATGGAGAGGTTGCGGCGACGTATTATTATTCTACCTCGTACGGAGTGGGCGCTGCAGCGGAGGAAATATGGAACGACAGCGGCAGAGAGTATCTGGTGACGAAGCTGCATAGCGGCTTTGAGGATTCCTCGGAGGTGTTTGCTTCGCTGTTGAACGAAGAACGGCGTGAGCAACTGCTTGGTAGCATCGATCTGTCCGATGAGGAGGCTTTTCGAAGCTTTCTTCAAGAGAATCGCTTGCAAATGCATCTCGACACACTTACCGTTGAGGAAGAACTGCATACGTACGACGAAACGTATCCCTGGTATCGATGGAGTGTCACGGCGTCTTTAGAAGAATGGTCCGAACAAATCGACAAGCAACTTGCGGGACTGGATTCCTCGCTGAAGAGTTACATCACATACGACGGAGAGGACGAAACAATCGGGGAACTGAAGGCGATAGAAGTTACGAAGCGAGGAAAAAGCGGTGTGGCGACAGAGGTGACTCTTTCGGGAACGAAGGGAAACGTGACGCTCAAGAAGCAAACTGTCATTCGAACCGTACTGGCTCCGCTTCATCAGCAGGTAGTGTGCATGGACGATTCGGAGGTAAGTGGGATGTCGCTGCTTCCCAGCGCGTATTTCTATGCCCGGACAGACGGTGATAACATCGTCCTGGAGGGCGGCGGTTACGGACACGGTGTGGGAATGAGCCAAAACGGAGCAAATGCTATGGCAGAGTCCGGAGCAACCTACGATAGTATCTTGGCGCATTATTTCGACGGAACGACACAGGAGAGCATTTACCTGGCATCACGCAGCTCGTAGACGAGGGATTGCCCGGTTCGGCAGTGTAACTCGGGGGCATAGTTGCCCGGTTCAATCACGCAGCTCGTAAAGGCACAGGAGGCTGTTGATCTCCGCGCCGACGAAGAAAATGTACATACACAGGTACAGCCACAGGATGCACAGCACAATGGCGGTTAGGCTCCCATAAATCGCTACGAACCGTGAAAGGTTATTGATGTAGAGCGAGAACAGATAGGAGCATACAATCCACCCACCGGAAGCCACGATGGCACCCGGTAATTCCGTGAAAAAGTTTTTGGATTGCTTGGAGCGATTGGGTATATAGCAAAACATAACGGAGAAGCAGACGACCATGAGCAGAAGCCCGACTCCGGATCGGATGCTTTGGATGATGCCGGCCAAAGCGCGTAGGCTCGGGTATACTACAATCAGTTTTTCGGCGAGCTGATTGCCGAATACAAAGACAGACAGAGCGGACAGCACTAGGGTGGCAAGCAATAGCGTGTAGATGAGCGAGAACAATCGGCGCATGAAGAAGTTTCGTTGTTCCTCGACCATGTAAATGTGGTTGAGGCCGCGCTCAATGGCGACGAAGCCCTTCGAGCCGGCCCACAGAGAGGCGATGGCGGTTGCCCACAAAAGCGTGCCGCCCGAACGATAGACGAGGTCCTTTAACAGTGCGATGACATAGTCGCTGAGCCCTTGTGGCAGCAGTGCTCGGAGCAACTGAAAAAGAGCATCGTCCGTCATCGGCAGATACTGTGTGACCGTAATCAGAAACATCAAAAACGGAAAGAACGAGATGACGGTGAACAAGGTGGTGGCGCCGGCAAATGCGGAGACGTTGTCGTCCCGCAGTTTGTGTGCGAAGCTTAGCAGCAGTTGAAACGGACCGGTTAATCGAATCATGGCAATCATCCTTTCTGAGTAGAAGTATATGCACAAATATCCGCAACATACGATAAAAAGCGCGGTTTTCCTTGGTTATGAAAATGTGCGATATCGGCGGATAAGCTCTTGACTTTTTTCAATACTATGATAGAATCAAGGTAATGTACGCATGCGAAGAGCATTTTCGTGCATGCTACAGCATTGAGAGAAAAGCGTTGATGGCGTTTTGGGGTATTTTCTACTACCAGAGAGAAGGAGTGACGCGCTGAAAGCTCCTTTTAGTTCCGAAAGTATCTTACGTTCCCGCCGGAGCTCCCTTTTTGAAGCAGTGACACTGTGCGTAGGAGAGGGCGAGTCGTGCATGTTACGCACCGAAGCCGAGTGCCCATAATGTGTTTATGGGAAGCAGGGTGGTACCGCGAAGCATAGTATGCTCCGTCCCTAGTGTGTTAGGGGCGGAGTTTTTTTCGTTCCTTTAACCGATTCAGCATTTTATTACACAGGAGGTATCCATGAAAGAAAGGTTACAAGCAATCAAGGAGGCTTGCTTGGCTAAGATCGAAGCGGCAAGCAGTATGGATGAATTGAATGAGATTCGAGTAGAGTTCCTCGGTAAGAAGGGTGAGCTTACGAACGTTCTGAAGTCTATGAAGGACGTGGCTCCGGAAGATCGTCCGGTCGTAGGACAGCTCGTAAACGATGCGAGAAGCGCAATCGAGACCAGACTTGAGGAGGTACGCGGAGCGCTTGCTAAGAAGCTCCAGGAGGAGCAGATGCTTGCCGAGACGATTGACGTTACGCTCCCCGCTACAAAGAAGGAGAGAGGCCATCGTCATCCGAATCACATTACCCTTAAGGAAGTAGAGAACATCTTTATCGGTATGGGCTATGAAATCGTAGAAGGTCCCGAGGTTGAGCAGGATTATTATAACTTTGAGGCATTGAACATTCCGGCAAATCATCCGGCAAAGGATGAGCAGGATACATTTTATATTACCGGAGACATTTTGCTCCGTACGCAGACGTCTCCCGTACAGGTTCGTGTGATGGAAAAGGGTAAGCTTCCGATTCGTGTCGTAGCACCGGGAAGAGTATTCCGTTCGGACGAGGTGGATGCAACGCATTCTCCTTGCTTCCATCAGATTGAGGGCTTGGTAATCGATAAGAACATTACGTTCGCCGATTTGAAGGGAACGCTTGCCGAATTTGCAAAGGAGCTGTTCGGCGAGGAGACGAAGGTAAAGTTCCGCCCGCATCATTTCCCGTTCACAGAGCCGTCCGCAGAGATGGACGTTACGTGTTTCAAATGCGGTGGCAAGGGCTGTCGTTTCTGCAAGGGTAGCGGTTGGATCGAAATTCTCGGCTGTGGAATGGTACACCCGAGAGTACTCACGATGAGCGGAATCGATCCGAATGAGTATACCGGCTTTGCATTTGGCGTAGGCCTTGAGCGTATCACGCTTTTGAAGTACGAGATCGACGACATGCGACTGTTGTATGAAAATGACGTTCGCTTCTTGAAGCAGTTCTAAATTGCGCGGAAGCTATTAGGAGGGTAATAATGAATACATCACTATCTTGGATTAAGGCGTATGTTCCCGATTTGGAATGTACCGCACAGGAATATACGGATGCCATGACGCTCAGCGGAACAAAGGTAGAGGGCTATGAGTGCCTCGATGCCAACCTTGAGAAGATTGTAGTGGCTAAAATTTTGGAGATCGCACCGCATCCCGATGCACAGAAGCTGATTGTATGTCAGGTACAGATTAGCGAGGACGGAGAAACCGTGCAGATCGTTACCGGAGCAAGCAATGTATCGGTAGGCGATATGGTGCCGGTCGTATTGGACGGCGGTCGCGTAGCAACGGATCACGACGGAAAGAAGACTCCCGAGGGAACGAAGATTAAGAAGGGCAAGCTTCGTGGCGTAGAGTCTTGCGGTATGATGTGCTCCATCTTCGAGCTCGGATCGAACTGCGAGATGTACCCGGATGCAGCTGAGAACGGAATTTATATCTTCTCTCCGGAGAATTACCCGGATGTAAAGGTCGGTGATTCCGCAGTGGAAGCACTTTCTCTTAACGATGTCAACTTCGAGTACGAGGTTACGAGCAACCGTGTGGATTGCTTCGGTGTAATCGGTATTGCGAGAGAAGCAGCCGCAACCTTCGGAAAGGCATTTTATCCGCCGGTTGTAACGGAGACCGGAAACGATGAGTCCGCAGCGGACTATATCTCCGTTGAGATTCAGGATACGGAGCTTTGCAGCCGCTACGTAGGTCGCGTTGTAAAGAACGTAAAGCTCGCTCCGTCCCCGAAGTGGATGCAGAGACGTCTCGCTTCCAATGGAATTCGTCCGATTAACAACATTGTCGATATTACGAACTACGTTATGGAGGAGTATGGCCAGCCGATGCATGCGTACGACCTCGATACGATTGAGGGTCGTAAGATTGTTGTTCGCCGTGCCGAGGACGGTGAGACGTTCACGACGCTTGACGGACAGGAGCGTAAGCTCGACAGCAGCATGCTGATGATTTGCGATTCCAATAAGGCTGTCGGCATTGCCGGTATTATGGGTGGCGAGAACTCCATGATTACGGACAGCGTAACGACGATGCTGTTTGAGGCTGCTTGCTTCGACGGCACGAACATTCGTCTTTCCGGTAAGAAGCTCGGCATGCGTACGGATGCACAGGCGAAGTTTGAAAAGGGCTTGGATCCGAATACCGCAATGGAAGCCATCAATCGTGCTTGCCAGCTCATTGAGGAGCTCGGAGCCGGTGAGGTTGTCGGCGGTGCGGTTGACGTATATCCGAACGTAAGAGAGCCGAAGCGCGTTGCATTTGACTGGGAACGCACAAATAAGGTGCTCGGTACACAGCTCGACAAGGAGACGATGATCGGCTACTTGGAGGCAGTTGATCTTGTATACGATAGAGAAAAGGATGAGGTTATCGTACCTACCTGGCGTCAGGACGTACTTTCTCAGGCAGACTTGGATGAGGAGGTTGCTCGTTTCTTCGGTTACGACAACATTCCGGTATCCTTGCCGAGAGGTGAGTCTACAATCGGTAAGATTTCGATGAAGCATCGTTTGGAGGATTTGGCGAGAGAGGTAGCGGAGAGCTACGGCTTCTCCGAGGCGATGAGCTACAGCTTCGAGAGCCCGAAGGTATTCGATAAGCTTATGATTGCCGAGGATTCCGAGCTTCGCAATACGGTTACGATTATGAACCCGCTCGGAGAGGATTACTCCATCATGAGAACCCTCCCGTTGCACGGTTTGTTGACTTCGTTGTCTACGAACTACAACAGAAGAAATAAGGACTGCAAGCTTTACGAGATGGCAAAGATATATCTGCCGAAGGCGCTTCCGGTAACGGAGCTTCCCGATGAGCGCGTACAGTTTACACTCGGCTTCTACGGAGACGGCGATTTCTTCTCGATGAAGGGAGTAGTAGAGGATTATATGACCGGCATCGGTATGAAGAGTCCGATCACTTATGAAAATGCGGGCAATCATCCGTTCCTGCACCCCGGACGTCAGGCAGACATTCACTACAAGGGAACGACCGTCGGCTATATCGGTGAGCTTCATCCGCAGGTGGCAGACACGTATTCCATCGGTGAGAAGACGTACATTGCAGTGCTTGACATGCCGGCAGTAGAGGCATTTGCCGATTTCGCAGTGAAGTATCAGGGACTTGCACGTTATCCCGCAGTTTCTCGTGACATCAGTATGGTTATGAAGAAGGAGATTCTGGCCGGACAGATCGAGGAGATCATCCGCAAAAATGCCGGTAAGTATCTGGAGTCCTACAAGCTGTTTGATATCTACGAGGGCGCACAGATTCGTGAGGGCTACAAGTCGATGGCATACTCGATCACCTTCCGTGCAAAGGACCACACCTTGGGTGAGGAAGAGATTACGGAAGCAATGAACAAGATATTGAATGCACTCGGAAAGCTCGAGATTGAATTGAGAAGCTAAACGGGTTTACAGATGTCGCTGAGGCTGACAAACGTCGGCTTCGGCGACATTTATTTTCGTCGCATTTACTTGAATCCTTTGGCACTTTCGTGTATACTACTATAGATTGGATGTTTATGCGATGAAAAGAGGAAGAAGATCTATGAAGCGAAGCAAAAATCGCTTACTGTTATGGAGAATCGTATTTGCACTGTACTTGATTTTGCTGTTTTATTTGTTGTTCTTCAGTGAGGCCTTCGGACGGACGGAGCGGTATGAAACACCGCAGTACAATTTGGAGCTGTTCCGAGAGATTCGCAGATATGTTTTCGGCGCGGGAGTGCACTCGAGACTGTTTTGGGTGAACATCGTCGGTAACGTAGTAGCCTTCTTGCCGTATGGTTACTTGCTGCAGAAGATATATAAAAGGCCGCGCGGTTTTTGGTTTGCGATGGCGATGACGTATTTGTGCAGCCTCTCGGTAGAGTTTTTGCAGCTCATTTCCCGAGTTGGCATTTTCGATTTGGATGACATCATTTTAAACTCAATCGGCGGTTTGCTTGGGTTTATTTTGTATTGGTTGCAACACGCAGGAGGACGCAGTGAAAGAAATCTTTGATCGTCCGCTGACGGAGGAAAAGAGAATCCGTTATCGCGGCAGGAATCGGTCCGGAGTCGGCAGAATGTCTGTAGTACTCGGCATTTTGGTATGGATCATATTCGTTGTGCTCGTATTGGAAAGTCGCAGTGCCTCTGCGGACTTTAACCGAATTGCCGTGCTCGGCATGCTCGATTTGCTGTTGGCAATCGGCGGCATGTTCTTGGCCGGAATCGGTTGGAAGCAAAGCAACGTGTTTTATTGGTCCGCACTTGTGGGAACACTACTTAACACCGGTATGGTTGTGGCTTTGTTTTGCCTATACCTAATCGGTGCCGTGATTTAGATTTTTCATTTCGGAGGTTGTGAATGAAGCAGTTACCTGTTCTTTTGTGCTGGGACGAGGAATTGTCCGAGCGATATGAGCTAGTAATGTACCGAATCGGTGAGATTCAAAGAGAAGAGGAAAGCAAAAGAACCAAACGGGGCGCCCGTACGTATTGCTATGAGGTGGCAACACAGCTGTTATTGATGGATTCGCTGTATCGCCTTGTGAAGTCGGGAGAGCAGAAGACGCTTTCCGCATCCGAGCTGCGCACGCAAAATGAGCAGCTGTATCAGCCGAAGAGTATAGAAGGCTACGAAGGCTCGTATCTGAATCCGCAGTATGCCTCCGAGGAATACGGAGCATTTGCAGGAGCTGCGTTGAGCGCGATTTACAGCGAGGTTATGGCAGTGATTCCGGCACTGTTTCAGGGAAATGCTCGACAGTTTTTATACGTGTGTGAGCTGTTTGCCGAGATCAACAGCTACTTTTCCGAGCATCATCTCGGAAGAAATGTGCGACAGAGCTTATTTTACTACGCACACGATTACTGTGGAGAATTTCTCGCAAAGCGCCTGTACGAAACCCGTACGGTTGAGGCGGGACAATATCTGTATCGGTTGATGATGTCTGAGCCGTTGACGGAGGAGCTTTTGTATGGCTACGGAGAGCCCGTGACGGACAATGAGCGTGCGGTATTCGCATTTTTGAATCGTCTCTCCGAGGAGGAGATTGACGCGATGGCACAGACCTTCGTCGGAGGCTACGTGACCGGCTTTGAGACGATGGGTTTGGACCTTTCCATCAAGGAAACGGTGGAGGTTCGTACGAAGATCGGTTTTGAGCGAATTACGAGACGCGCTATCGAGAAACTGGAGGCGCTCGGTAAGAAGCCGCTTTTGTATCTGCACAGCCATACGCTTACGCATCGCAGCTTCGGAAGAAGCGTCGGTATTTCCGGCACGTCTCCGAACCAGCAGTGCGATTACGACCATCGTAACGATGGCTTGTTGTTCTTGAACAGAAGATATTTGGACGTGTACTTGAAGAGTCTGCACCACGCTTACGACAATGTTGCCGAGGAATGCAGACGCTACGCAGGCCCTGCCTGTCAGGAGGCCTTCGGTGAGCCGGAGACCGAGCTTGTGAACAAGTCCGCGGTGCCGATTGCAAATGAGCGTCAGCTCAAGTATCTCGGAGAAAAGCGCAGCAAGAGCAGCGAGATTGCCTCGGAGTTCATCCCGATGGATGAGACGTCGTTCACAATCATCGCCTATCCGGTGCCGTCAATCGGTGAGAATTTCGAAGAAGTGTTCCGTGAGACCGTTAAGGTCAACACGCTTGATAACGCCGAATACAAGGCAATTCAGCAGAAAATCATCGATGTGCTCGACAAAGGTAGCCACGTTGTGGTAACGGGTGCGGGCGACAATGAGACGGAGCTCAGCATTTGTCTACACGAGCTGGAAGCCCCCGATAAGCAGACGAACTTCGAGAACTGTACGGCGGATGTGAACATACCGGTAGGAGAAGTGTTTACGTCACCGGTGCTTAAAGGAACGAATGGCCTCTTGCATGTAAGCGAGGTCTATCTGGAGGGCAATCAGTTCAAGAATCTGCGACTTCGATTTGAGGATGGCAAGATTACCGAATATTCCTGTGAGAATTTTTCGAGTGAAGAGGAGAATCGCAATTACATTCGCGAGAACATCCTGCATCATCACGATTCCCTTCCTATGGGCGAGTTCGCAATCGGTACGAATACGACGGCGTATGCTATGGGCATTCGTCAGGGTATTCAAAGACAGCTGCCGATTTTGATTGCCGAGAAGACGGGACCGCATTTTGCTGTCGGTGATACGTGCTACAGTCATTCGGAGGACCATGCGGTGTACAATCCGGACGGCAAGGAGATCATTGCGAGAGACAACGAGGTATCGATTCTTCGCAAATCGGACCGCTCTAAGGCTTATCTGAATTGCCATACGGACATTACGATCCCGTACAATGAGCTGAAGAGCATCGTAGTGCACACTCCGGACGGAGAGGAGCTGCCGATTATTATGGACGGACGCTTCGTCGTGGAAGGCACGGAGGCGCTGAACAAACCGCTCGAAGAGCTGGATAGCACAACAAAATAAAGAATGGTACGCCAAAAGGCGAGCATATATTTTTAAAATGCAAAGGAGATTGTAACATGAGTAAAGTAGGAATTGTTATGGGCAGTGATTCGGATCTGCCGGTTATGAGTAAGGCGGCTCAGATGCTTGAGAAGTTCGGCATCGAGTATGAGATGACGATTATTTCGGCACATCGTATGCCGGATGTGTTTTTTGACTATGCGAACGGAGCGGTTGAGAACGGCTTTGACGTAATCATTGCAGGTGCCGGCGGTGCGGCTCACCTTCCCGGAATGTGTGCGGCAATCTTCCCGTTGCCCGTAATCGGCGTGCCGATTCACACAAAGACGCTCAGTGGCGTGGATTCTTTGTATTCCATCGTACAGATGCCGTCCGGAATTCCGGTGGCGACCGTTGCCATTGACGGTGCGGCAAATGCGGGAATTCTTGCTGCAAAGATGCTGGCAATCGGCAATCCGGAGCTTCTCGAAAAGATCAATGCGTACAAGGCTGAGCTGAAGGCCGGCGTTATGGCAAAGAAAGAGCGCATTGAGACGGTTGGCTACAAGGAATACAACTGATAAATCAGTGTAATTTGTCGTAGAGGAGCTGCTATAAGCAGTGCTTATCCTTCGGGTAAGAATTAATAAAGCGAAAGAGCAGACATTTTGCATAGAAGTATGCTATAATGAGCTTGGTCACGCAAGAGGCCCTGTTCATACAAAGTAGATGCACAACAGAAAGGAGTTTTCTTATGGATTATAAGAATGCTGGAGTTGATATTGAAGCCGGATATAAGGCTGTGGAGTTGATGAAGAAGCATGTAAAGGAGACGATGCGCCCTGAGGTTTTGGGCGGACTCGGTGGTTTCTCCGGAGCATTTTCTTTGGACCGTTTTATGACGATGAAGCACCCGACACTCGTGTCCGGTACGGATGGCGTCGGTACGAAGCTGAAGCTTGCATTTATCTTGGACAAGCATGATACGATCGGTATCGACTGCGTGGCTATGTGTGTAAATGATATCGCATGTGCAGGCGGTGAGCCGCTGTTTTTCCTTGACTACATCGCATGCGGTAAGAATTATCCCGAGAAGATCGCTACGATTGTTAAGGGTGTTGCAGAGGGCTGTAAGCAGGCCGGCTGCGCACTGATCGGTGGTGAGACTGCGGAGATGCCCGGATTTTATCCGATTGATGAGTATGACCTTGCCGGTTTTGCGGTAGGTATCGTTGATGCAGACGAGCTCATCTGCGGTAAGGATATGAAGGCGGGAGATGTCGTAATCGGTATTGCATCCTCCGGTATCCACAGCAACGGATATTCCTTGGTACGTAAGGTATTTGAGATGCGCGATACGGCGCTGAATCGCTATAGTGAAGCATTGGGCACGACGCTTGGTGAGGCTCTCTTGACGCCTACGAAGATTTACGTTAAGGCTCTCAATGCATTGAAGACGAGTGGTATCACCGTGAAGGCTTGCAGCCACATCACCGGTGGAGGTTTCTACGAGAACATTCCGAGAATGCTTCCGGAAGGTAAGCACGCTATGATTGAGAAGAACAGCTATCCGGTTCTTCCGATCTTCGATTTGCTTGCTAAGACCGGTAACGTAGAAGAGACGATGATGTACAATACCTACAACATGGGTATCGGTATGATGGTTGTTGTAGACAGTGCGGTAGCTGATCAGGCTGTTCAGGCATTGAAGCTTGCAGGTGAGGAGGCTTACGTAATCGGTAACATCGTCGATGGCGAGAAGGGAATTACGATATGCTAAGATTTGTCGTACTCGTGTCGGGTGGCGGCACGAATTTGCAGGCGATTATCGATTCCTTGAAGGAAGGATCGATTCAAAATGCGGAGCTGTGCGGTGTCATCAGCAACAAGCCGGATGCGTATGCTCTTGAGCGTGCGAAGGAGTACGGTGTGCCCGGTGTGTGCGTGAGTCGTAAGCAGTACGAGACAAGACAAGAGTTTGAGGATGCGCTGCTTTCCGCAGTGGATTCCTTCGAGCCGGACCTTGTAGTGCTGGCAGGCTTCCTTGTAATCATTCCGAAGAAGATGGTTGAGCGCTATGAGCAGAAGATCATCAACATCCATCCGTCCTTGATTCCTTCGTTTTGCGGCGACGGCTTTTACGGCCTGCACGTTCACGAGGAAGTACTGAGACGCGGAGTGAAGGTGACCGGAGCGACCGTGCATTTTGTCGATTCGGGAACGGACACCGGTCCGATTCTGATTCAGAAGGCAGTCGGTGTTGAGCCGGACGATACGCCTGAGGTATTGCAGAAGCGAGTTATGGTAGAGGCAGAGTGGCAGATACTGCCGCGTGCAATTCACGCTTTGGCGAACGATTTGGTAGCGACCAACGAGAGCGGAGCGTACTACATTAAGAGCAATTGAATGAACTTTTGATACGGGAGGAAGTGTGAACACCCTGCGGTGCTCACACGATACGAACATGAAAGTATTGATTATCGGCGGCGGTGGAAGAGAACATGCCATTGCCTATAAGGTTGCACAGAGCAGTAAGGTGACAAAGCTGTATTGCGCACCCGGTAATGCGGGAATCGCAGAGCTTGCGACTTGCGTTCCGATCGGCGTTATGGAATTTGACCGACTTGTGGAATTTGCAAAGCAGGAGCAGATTGATTTGACGATCGTAGGCCCGGACGATCCGTTGGTTGGCGGTATCGTAGATGCATTTGAGGCAGCCGGCTTGCGTGTGTTCGGTCCTCGTGCAAATGCTGCGATTCTGGAAGGAAGCAAGGCATTTTCTAAGGATTTGATGAAGAAATACGATATTCCGACCGCTGCTTATGAGACGTTTACGGACGCAGAGGCAGCTATGGAATATTTGAAGAGTGCGAAGTTCCCGATCGTGCTTAAGGCCGACGGTCTTGCACTTGGTAAGGGCGTGCTCATTTGCAATACATATGAGGATGCCATCGACGGAGTAAAGGAGATTATGCTGGATCGTCATTTCGGTGACGCCGGCAAGGTAATGGTCATTGAAGAGTTCATGACCGGCCGTGAGGTGTCCGTGCTTGCTTTCTGTGACGGAACGAACATTGTACCTATGACGAGTGCGCAGGATCATAAGCGTGCGGGAGACGGCGATACCGGTTTGAACACCGGCGGTATGGGAACCTTTTCTCCGAGCCCGTTCTACACAGAGGAAATCGATGCGTTCTGTAAAGAGAAGATTTATGCTCCGACGATGGCTGCAATGGCGGCTGAGGGAAGACCGTTTGTCGGTGTTATGTTCTGTGGCTTGATGCTTACACAGGACGGCCCGAAGGTGCTTGAGTACAATGCTCGCTTCGGCGATCCCGAGACGCAGGTTGTTCTTCCTCGTATGAAGAACGATATCGTTGAGGTGTTTGAGGCTTGCATCGACGGAAGATTGAACGACATCGATCTTGAGTTCGAGGAAAATGCGGCAGTTTGTGTTGTACTTGCTTCGAAGGGATATCCCGAGCATTATGAGAAGGGCTATCCGATTACCGGCTTTGAGAAGTTTGCGGATGCAGACGGATACTATGTATTCCATGCAGGCACGAAGCTTACCGAGGACGGTGCGGTTGTAACGAACGGCGGACGCGTGCTCGGCGTTACGGCAAAGGGCGAGAATCTGCTTCAGGCTCGTGCGAATGCATACGAGGCGACCAAGTGGATTTCCTTTGACAACAAGTACATGCGTAACGACATCGGCAAGGCAATTGACGACGTTCAGTAAGTATAAGAATTTGTGTGCATCGCAGGAGCGGACTTTCCGCCTCTGCGGTGCTTTTTTTGTGCCGAAAAGCTTCGACTCGTCACAAGTCAAAATGCACGACATTTCCCGAATATCCATGCGTTTCCTACGCCGAAACGACAAAATGCTCTTGCATTTCTACTGGTGTAGTATTAAAATGTATGTGTGGTTATTTGTGATGTAAAACGAACATTTTGAATGGAGCGATAGAATGACTAGATTGCACAAATGGACAATTCGGCTACTTCTTGTAGCACTGTGCATTCAGCTACTTTCCGGACTTGGGGAGGTGGCGTTCTTGTCGACCGCGGAAGCCGCGCAGGAGCAGGGCTATTGTACGGCAAATTATCTGAATGTCCGCAAAGGCCCCGGTACGTCTTATGCGATAGTTGCATCCTCGGGTACGAATGTGCATTTGACGAAGAATGATCCGGTAACGATACTCGGCAAAAGCGGTGATTGGCTGAATATTCGGATGGAGTTTAAGGGAAAGACGGTAGAGGGCTATTGCCTCGGTACATACATAAAGGTTACGAGTGCGACAAGCACGCCGACAAAGGCCCCCACAAAAGCGCCGACGAAGACACCTACAAAGGCACCCACGAAGACACCGACGCCCGTGACGTCGAACGATGGTTCCTATTCGATTTCGGCAACGATTACCGCAAACACTCTGAACATCAGAAAGGGTGCGGGAACGACATACGACAAGGTCGGAACGTTGTACAAGAATGCCAAGGTAACGGTAAGCGGAACCGCATATGACAGCGCAAAGAGCCTGTGGTATCGAGTGACGGCAACGATATCCGGAAAGCAGGTTACGGGATATATGCTCGCGACTTACGTGAAGCTTTCGCAAAGCATTCCTACGGTAACGCCGACGAAGGCCCCCACAAAGGCCCCGACGAATACCCCTACGAAGGCCCCTACGAAGGCCCCTACGAAGGCCCCGACGAATACGCCTACAAAGGCCCCGACAAATACGGTAAAGCCGACGGCAACTCCTACGCCAAATCGCATCGGCATTTTGACGGCAAATGAGCTGAACATTCGCTCCGGTCCCGGAACGAATTACACCAAATACGCAACGCTGACAAAGAATACTGCCGTGACAATTCTTTCGGAGAAGAAGGATAGTACGGGAGCATTGTGGTATCAGGTGCGTGTGGCATATAAGAATACCACGCTTACCGGTTATATGTTGGCGCAGTACATAAAGGTGACCGGTACGGAAACGCCTACAAAGGCCCCTACAAAGGCACCGACAAGTACACCGACGAAGGCGCCTACGAGTACGCCTACGAAGGCACCCATGAGTACGCCTACGAAGGCCCCGACGAGTACACCGACAAAGGCTCCGACGAATACACCGACAAAGAAACCGACAAACACACCGACTCCGGTACCGAATCGCAAGGGTGTGATTACGGCAAATGAGCTGAATATCCGCGCAGGCGCCGGAACAACCTATACAAAGTATGCGACGTTGACAAAGAACACGCAGCTGACGATTCTGGGAGAGCAGAAGGATCGTAACGGCGATTTGTGGTACAAGGTACAAGTGACTTATAAGGGTTCTGTGTTGACCGGTTATATGCTGGCATCCCACATCAAGGTGACCGGCACGATAACGCCGACGAAGGCACCTACAAGCACGCCGACGAAGGCCCCGACGAAGGCACCCACGAGTACGCCTACGAAGGCCCCGACGAAGGCACCTACAAAGGCACCTACGAGTACACCGACGCCGAAGCCGACAAGCACGCCGACGAAGGCACCTACAAGTACTCCTACAAATACACCGACGCCGAAACCGACGAATACGCCGACGAAAGCGCCTACAAGTACACCTACGAGTACACCGACGCCGAAGCCGACAAACACGCCGACAAAGGCACCTACAAGCACACCTACGACGGCACCGACAAATACGCCGACGCCTACGGGTGCACCTTCCGGCACACCGACCCCTTCCGTACCGAAGGAGGTTGCGGCAACCGTAAATGCGTCCTCGCTTAACATGCGTAGCGGCGCGGGAACGGAATATTCGAAGATTGTTACGTTGCTGAAAAATCAAGCAGTTACAGTTGTATCGTACGCCTACGATTCGACGGGTGACATTTGGTACGAGGTTACCGCGACAATCGACGGAGTATATTACCGCGGGTTTATGCTCGGCACGTATTTGACACTGGCAGAGGATTTTCCGATTGACCGCGAGGACACGTATCCGGATGACGGCAATACGGAGACAACATATCAGTACGCAGGTCACTTGACCGGCAGCTCGGTAAATATGCGAACGGGCCCGGCGACGACGTATAGCATTTTGACGAAGCTGCCCGAGCAGCAGAAGGTTACCGTAATCGGTCAGAGTCTCAATGCGGACGGCACCATTTGGTATCAGGTGCTGACAGAAATCAATGGAACGCAGCTCAAGGGCTTCGTATCCTCTACGTATATTGCAATGTATACGGACAGGGGCGGAATTTGGGCGACGAATTCGCAGGACAAGCTTTCGCTTCGTCGTTCCCCGTCTTCGACAAGTGAGGTTGTGCGACTTGATGAAAATGACGTGATTCTTTCGCAGAACCAATACGTATACATTACCGGCGAACAGACCGTAAGCAGTGTAAAATGGATGAAGGTCATTGTAGCTGTAGACGGTGTGACCGTGGTAGGCTATGTGCCGGCATCGCATTTGCGCTTTGCTCCGGCTGAGCTTGAGGCACCGTTTGAACCGGTACTCAGTGATGCGGACTTTGAGAGTGAGATGCGAAACGAGGGTTTCCCGGAAAGCTACATCCCGTATTTGCTGGAGCTGCACAAGCAGCATCCGAATTGGGACTTCAACGCATTCCACACCGGACTCTCTTGGGAGACGGTAATCAAAGAAGAGGACAAGGTCGGTTACAACCTGATTACGAACAGCAAACCGATTCGTTGGCTGTCCTTCGCAACAGGTGCTTACAACTGGGGTACCGATTCCTTTGTTCCGTACGACGGATCGACCTGGGTGACGGTATCCAACGCGGGACTACGTTACTATATGGACCCGAGAAATTGGCTCGATGAATCGTATATCTTTATGTTTGAGGAACTGTCGTATGACGCGGAGAATCAGACGATAGAAGGCGTTGAGAGCATTTTGAAGGGCACTCCGATGTACAAGACGTCCTTCAAGTACGTTGCATCGGACGGTAAGGAGAGAACGATTACGTATTCGCAGGCCTTTATGGAGGCTGCGGAGTATTCGGGAGTCAGTCCGTATCATTTGGCCTCTCGTGTAAAGCAAGAGGTTGTGACGGGCTCCACGTCCTTCAGTAGCAGTGCTACCGGTAAGGTGGAGGGCTTTGAGGGCTACTTCAATTTCTATAACATCGGCGCGTACAACAGTACGGCCAGCATGGGTGCCGTAAAGAACGGACTGAAGTTCGCAAAATACGGCGGAACCGACGGAAAGCTGAACAAGAACTCGCTCATCCCGTGGAACAATCGCTACAATGCAATCGTCGGCGGCGGTTATTATATCGGCTACAGCTACATCAACCGCGGACAGAATACAATCTATCTGCAGAAGTTCAACGTATCCGGTAAGAGCACCTACGCACATCAGTACATGGCAAATGTAGAGGCTCCCAAGGCAGAAGCGTATAAGGTATATCTTGCATATCGCAGTATGGATGACTACGATGACATGAAGATTTCCTTCTCGATTCCGGTTTATGAGAATATGCCGGAGACGACTACGCGAGAGCCTGAGCTTGTGTACAATCCGAATGCTTATCTGAAATCACTAACGTTGACTGCCGATAACGGCAAGTCTGTGACGCTTGATAAAGCATTTTCCTACAGTACGCTGGAGTATACGGCTACCGTTCCGGCAAATGCGACATCGATCCGCATCGCCACAAAGACAGTTAGCAGTTTGGCTAAGGTGATCAGCGGCGCGGAGGAAGTGATCTTGGCTGACGGTAAGGACACAATCAACATTACCGTACAAGCACAAAACGGAACTACGCTTACCTACACCATCCGTCTTGTGAAAGTGGTGGCGGAAGAAGAATAGAGCATGAAATGTACAGAAAAGTCGTCGTGATTTTGCGGCGACTTTTCTTTGTCTTTTTCGACGGATTTCCTTTTGTTTTTCGGGGTTTGCGAACAACTTCCCATTTGACAAATGCGCGTCTGACTGTTACACTATTGATATAACAGTTATAACTTCGCGAATAGTAGCTAGACGCGCGTATAATTTGATTTCAGGATACACAGGATGGTGACAAGATGTTAGTGCGAATTGACTTTAACAGTGACGAGGCTTTTTACATTCAGCTGCGTAATCAGATCATTATGGGAATTGCCATGTCTGAGATAAGAGACGGTGACAGTTTGCCCAGTGTTCGTGAATTGGCGGACAACATCGGCATCAATATGCACACGGTAAACAAGGCGTATACTATTCTTAAGCAAGAGGGCTATGTGAAGCTGGATCGTCGTAGAGGAGCGGTGGTTGCCGTAGACTACGACAAGCTGAGAGCGATGCAGGAGCTGCGCGCTCAGTTGAAGGCGATTGTAGCCAGAGCCGTTAGTAAGAACGTAAGCGAGATTGAGATTCAGAAGACTTTGCTTGATGTTCTTTCCGAGTTTCATTCGGAGGAGTCTAAGTAACGGGTGTAATCAGGAGGATATATGGATATTCAATATACATGGTATGCACAGGTAGTCATTGACGAAGCATTTGCAATCGCAAAGAGTCGCCGGTCGGCTTATGTGGGTACGGAACACATTTTGCTTTCCATGCTTGCGAACGATGGTGTGGCAGGAGAGGTTTTGGAGGCTGAGGGTATCACCTACGAAAGAGCGGTGGAGCTCATGGATGCCCTTGTGTCGGCTAAGGGCGACGGTAGATCTCGTATTACGTGGACGCCCGGTGCGGATCGTATGCTTCGTGAGTGCGACAGAATTGCGAAGAGTATGCACGAGGAGCTCGTCGGAACGGAGCATTTGCTCATCGGCATATTGAAGGAGAAGGATTGCATTGCGGTTCGCGTGTTGAATTCGATGGGCTGCAATCTGGCTAAGCTGTATAACAGCGTCCTGTTGGCTATGGGCATGACCCAGGCAGAGGCGAAGAATCATATCGGAAAACTGCATGGCAAGAAGGCGGCATCGTCGGCGCTTGCGACATTTTGCAGCGATATTACGAAGAAGGCGAAGGAGGGGCTGTTGGACCCCGTAATCGGCAGACATGCCGAGACAGACCGCATCATGCAGGTACTCAGCCGCCGTACGAAGAACAATCCGTGTCTCGTCGGTGAGCCGGGCGTCGGTAAGACAGCAGTTGTGGAAGGCCTTGCGAGCAGAATTTGCGACGGACTCGTTCCCGAGCATATGCTTTCGAAGCGCATTCTCAGCCTCAACATGTCTTCGCTTGTGGCAGGCTCGAAATATCGTGGCGAGTTTGAGGAGAGAATCCGTCAGTTGATCGATGAGGTGATTCGCGACGGTAACGTCATTTTGTTTATTGATGAGCTACACACGATTGTCGGTGCCGGAAGCGCGGAGGGATCTTTGGATGCGGCGAACATTTTGAAGCCCGCACTGTCCAGAGGAGAGCTTCAGTTAATCGGTGCGACTACGAGAGAGGAATATCGCAAGCACATTGAAAAGGACGCGGCACTCGAGAGACGTTTCCAGCCGGTAGTGGTAGAGGAGACGAGCGAGGAGCAGACGATTCGTATCTTAGAGGGCCTGAGAGGCCATTACGAGGAGCACCATCACGTAGTAATTACCGATGAGGCGATTGAGGCGGCAGTGAGACTTTCGAAGCGCTATGTCAACGATCGTTTCTTGCCCGACAAGGCGATTGATTTGATTGACGAGGCGTCCAGTAAGGTGAATCTCGGAGGCAGTGGCTACAGCGAGGATTTGCTGGAGCTTGAGGATAGACGCAAGGCACTTGTGAAGGAGATTGAGCAGACATTTTCCTCGGGTGATATCGAAGGGGCTAAGAGCCTTCAGAAGAAGGAGAAGAATCTGCGCACGAGAATCGAGCGTCTCAAGAAGAACCCGGGCGATCGTAGCGATGCTACGGTGACCGAGCAGACGATTGCGGAGGTTGTTTCGCAGTGGACAAAGATTCCGCTCAATAAGATGACGCAGAGCGAAAGTCAGCGCTTGCTTCAGATGGAAGAGGAGCTGCATCGCAGAGTCATCGGCCAGGAAGAGGCCATTCGGAGTGTGGCTAAGGCGGTACGACGCGGAAGAGTAGGATTAAAGGACCCGAAGCGTCCGATAGGATCGTTTTTATTCCTCGGCCCTACCGGTGTCGGAAAGACGGAGCTGTGCAAAGCGCTTGCCGAAGTACTGTTCGAGGACGAAGCGGCGATGATTCGCGTTGACATGTCGGAGTACATGGAGAAGCACAGTGTTTCGAAGCTGATCGGTAGCCCTCCCGGCTATGTCGGCTTTGACGACGGCGGCCAGCTGAGCGAACAGGTACGCAGAAAGCCGTATTCGGTCATTTTGTTCGACGAGATTGAGAAGGCACATCCCGATGTGTTCAACATTCTCTTGCAGGTGCTGGATGACGGCCGTATTACGGACTCGACCGGTCGTGTTGTGGACTTTAAGAATACCGTCATCATTATGACGTCTAATGCCGGAGCGCAATCCATTGTCGCACCGAAGCAGCTCGGTTTCGGAGCTGCGGGAGATGCCGCAGCGGATTATCAGCGTATGAAGGACGGTGTCCTTGAAGAAGTGAAGAGAATCTTCCGTCCGGAGTTTTTGAATCGAATTGACGATTTGGTTGTATTTCATATGCTCACCGACGAAGAGCTTTTGGCAATTGCGAAGCTGTTGCTGCAGCAATTCGCTAAGAGATGTGAGGAGTCAAAGGGGCTGCACATTTTCTTTGACGATTCCGTGGTGAGTGCGATTGCAAAAGAGGGTCACGACCCGAAATACGGTGCGAGACCGTTGCGACGTGCTATTCAGGATTCGTTGGAGGATATGCTTGCGGAAGCGATTCTTTCCGAAAAGGTGAAAGAGGGCGAGAGAATTCGTCTTAGCTACGATGGAACTCGCTATGAGATTAAGAAGATGGGCGGTCGTTAAGCGGCTCGGTACACGAGCGCGACGTGAGGCGACGCCTTAGGAGGAACGGGATGGCAAAGGAGAAGAGCATTTTCTTTTGTAAGGAATGCGGTGCTGAAAGTTCAAAATGGCTTGGAATGTGTCCGGCCTGCAAAGCCTGGGATACGATGGTGGAGGCACCGAAAGGGGCTACATCGAAGCGTAGCGGCGCCACATTGGCACCTAGGCGTGACAATCGACCGGTAGTGCTACGCGACATTGCGTTAACTCCGGAGGAGAGAACGGGTACCGGCATGAGTGAGCTGGACCGAGTGCTCGGAGGCGGTATTGTTCCGGGTTCCGTCGTCTTGGCATCCGGTGATCCCGGTATCGGCAAATCAACACTCCTGCTGCAGATGTGCCGTAATCTCAGCAATGCGGGCACAAAGGTGCTTTACGTATCCGGCGAGGAATCGCTTCGCCAGATTAAGCTTCGTGCGAACCGCGTAGGAGAGTTCAACGACTCGCTGTTGTTCCTTGCGGAGAACAATTTCGAGGAGATTCGAGAGAATATATTATCCTTAAGGCCTTCCGTGGTCGTCATCGACTCTATTCAGACGATGCATCTTCCCGAGCTGGATACTCCGCCGGGAAGCGTCGGTCAGGTGCGTGAGATTACTTCGGTACTCATTCGCTTAGCGAAGGAAGAGGAGATTTCGATGTTTGTCGTAGGACACGTGACGAAGGAAGGAACGGTGGCCGGCCCGCGTATGCTGGAGCACATGGTCGACACCGTGCTATATTTCGAGGGCGACAATCATACGACGTACCGAATTCTAAGAGCGGTGAAGAATCGTTTCGGTTCGACGAACGAGATCGGTGTGTTTGAGATGGCGTCAAATGGACTACAGGAGGTCGAGAACCCTTCCGAGCATATGCTTCGCGGAATGCCGGAGGACGAGCCGGGTTCCATTGTAACCGTAACGCTTGAGGGAACGAGACCGATACTGGTAGAGGTTCAGGCGCTTGTAAGCCGTACGAGCTTTAACCTGCCGAGGAGAACTGCGGCGGGAACGGATGCGAATCGTATGAATCTGCTTTTGGCCGTAATGGAGAAGCGTCTCGGAGTCAACCTTTCCGGTTGCGATGTGTATGTGAATGTAGCGGGAGGTATGAGAGTAACCGAGCCGTCGCTTGATTTGGGCGTGGCGGTAGCGGTGTTGTCCAGCTATTCGAATTTGCCCTTGCCCAATCATACCGTTGTCTTCGGGGAGCTCGGCTTGACAGGTGAGCTGCGTGCGGTATCGCAAGCCGCAATGCGAGTGCGAGAGGCGGCGAAGCTCGGATATAAGACGTGCATTTTACCACAGGCGGATGTGGACAAGCTCGGAGGACAGGTTCCGAAGGGAATTCGACTGATCGGCTTACGTAACGTTAAGGAATTGTCAAATTATTTACGAAGCGAGGAATTGTGATGAACAAAAGATTGATCGTGTGTATTATGTTAGGAATTGCTTTGCTTTCGTTGACCGGATGCAAAAAGAAGGATGTGGAGACAGGACTTACGCTCAACGATATGATGATGTTTGAGCATTGGGTTTCGTCCGATATTCTCGGAGAGTCCGGCACGCAAAATGAAATCTATGATGACGAAGGCTATGTTTTGAAGAACGACGTTGTCTACGTGACTGCGGATACCGTGAACATTCGCAAGGGCGCGGATGTGGAGTCGGAGCTTGTGACTACGGTATCGTACGGCACTGCCTTGAACCGAACCGGAAAAGGCACGAACGGCTGGGACCGCATATTCTACGACAATGGCGTAGCGTACGTTAGTAACCAGTACGTAACAAGCGTTGAGATTCAGGAGGAGAAGGGTTTTGAGTTCTCACCTGCGATGCTTTCGATTGTAGATAGCTCCAGACAGGCCTACAGCTACGATTCGATGTGCGAGGACCTGGAGCAGCTGCGCGAAGCCTATCCGAATTATATGAAGCTGAATGTTCTCGGAACGACGAGAGACGATCGAAGCATTTTCGAGGTAGTACTCGGAAGCGACGATGCGAAGAAGCATCTCTATATTACCGCCGGCTCCTGTGGCGCAGAGTACATGAGCACGATGGTCAGCATGAAGCAGATCGAATACTATCTGTGCTACTACGAAACCGGCAATTACAAGGGCTTCCGCTATAAGGACCTGTTCGATAATGTTGCGCTTCATATCATCCCGATGCTGAATCCGGACGGTGCGACGATCAGTCAGGAATACCTTACTTGTATTCGTGACCTGCAGATTCAGGAGAATCTCCGTTCTTGGTTTGAGCGCGACCAGTCCCTGGGCGGCACGAGTCTGAGCCTGGAGAACTATTTGATGTTCTATTATGCAAATGCGAACGGCGTTGACATTCGACTGAATTTTGATTACCAGTGGGATAAGATTGCCGGTGCAAATGCGCCCGGCTCGAAGGATTTCAAGGGCATTGCGGCAGCGACAGAGGCTGAGACGAAAGCCTTGCTGTATCAGCTTGAGAAGGCAAGTCCGAGCTTGATCATCAACTATCATACGTCCGGTTCCGATATCTCTTATTACTACGGACAGTCCGAGCCGGCACTCGGTGTGGCTCAGGGCTATGCGGAGAAGCTCGGTTCCCTCATGACCTATGAGGTATCGAATGACTTGGTCGGTGTGGACGGCTATGGTAGCTACGAGGGCTATTGCAATGTCGTAGAGAGTGTACCGACGCTTTCGGTTGCTTTGGGAACCGGTTCGACACCGCTTTCTTTGAACGAGTTTGATTCGATTTGGAATGCTTGCAGAGAGTCATGGGCTGCGATGCAGGTTGCCGTAATCGATTATTGATGTAGACATAACAGTGAATTCTTAAGATGACCCTTTCATAACTCCTACTTGTTAGAATAGAGTGTTGTGTAAGGGTTACTTAAGAGCATTTTCACAAAAAAATATACTTGACACATGGAACGGAATCCGTTACAATTGCGTCATAAAAGGCGTTGACAGGGAAATAAGTCCTATAAAACCACCTTCAGAGAGTTGCCGGTCGGTGCGAGGCAACGATGGGATAGGAGTATAGCTCTTCCCTTGAGCTGTCGGCTGAACAATAATCGTTGATTATACTAGGTTGGACCGGGAACTCCCGTTATAGAGGATTACGTTGTTGGACGTAAGCAGAGTGGGCGAGCAATCGTCAAAAAGAGTGGTACCGCGGAGAATTTGACTTCGTCTCTTTTACACAACAAGAAGTAGTTGTGTGGAAGAGATTTTTTTATTGTCCGAGAATAAAAGACAGGAGGGTATTATGAAGAACAGGGATAAGTACACGCGACAGTATTTTGCGGCGCCGAAGGTATCCGCAGACTGGATGAGCAAGGAGTACATCGATAAGGCTCCGATATGGTGCAGTGTCGATCTAAGAGACGGCAATCAGGCATTGATTACGCCGATGAATCTGGAGGAAAAGCTGGAGTTTTTCAACCTTCTCGTGAAGATTGGTTTTAAGGAAATCGAAATCGGTTTTCCGGCGGCGAGTGAGACGGAATATGAATTTTGCAGAACGTTGATTGAGCAGGACATGATTCCCGACGACGTGACGATTCAGGTGTTAACGCAGTCCAGAGAGCACATTATCGCAAAGACCTTTGAAGCAATCAAGGGGGCAAAGCATGCGATTGTGCATCTTTACAATTCGACCTCTGTGGCGCAGAGAGAGCAGGTGTTCCGCAAGTCCAAGGAAGAGATTATCGAGCTTGCCACATTTGGCGCAAAGCTTTGTAAGCAGTATCGCGAGAAAGCCGAGGGCAAGATTACATTTGAGTATTCACCGGAGAGCTTTACCGGAACCGAACCCGAATTTTCGGTGGACATTTGCAACGCTGTACTGGACGTGTGGAAGCCGACAGCCGAGGATAAGGTGATTATCAATCTGCCGGTTACCGTGTCGCATTCGATGCCGCACGTATATGCGAATCAGGTGGCGTACATGTGCGAGAACCTGAATTCGCGTGAGAACGTCATCGTGTCTTTGCATCCACACAACGATCGTGGTTGCGCAGTGGCAGACAGTGAGATGGGCTTGCTTGCCGGAGCGGACCGAATCGAGGGCACCTTGTTCGGCAACGGTGAGCGAACCGGTAATGTGGATATTATCGTACTGGCACTCAATATGTACTCGCAGGGAGTTGAGCCGGGACTGGATTTTTCAAATGTTCCGGAAATCAACGCAGTGTACGAAAAGGTGACGCGCATGCACGTCTATGAGCGCCAGCCGTACTCGGGAGCACTTGTATTTGCGGCCTTCAGCGGCTCGCATCAGGATGCCATCGCAAAGGGACTTCGGTATCGTGAAGAGCAGGGCACCGACCTGTGGAACGTACCGTATCTTCCAATTGATCCGACGGACATCGGTCGTGTATACGACGCAGACGTCATTCGCATCAATTCTCAGTCCGGAAAGGGCGGAATCGGATATTTGCTCGAGCAGAACTATTCGCTCATACTTCCTCCGAAGATGCGCGAGAGCTTCGGCTATCACGTAAAGAGCGTATCCGATCATGCACACAAGGAGCTTATGCCGGAAGAGGTATACGCTGTACTGCAGGACAATTACATGAATATCGAGGATGTGCTTTGCATCAAGGATGCTCATTACGTTAGAAATGCGGGAATTCGCGCCACGGTAACGATGGAATATCGCGGAGTGGAATCCGTGATTGAGGCACAGGGTAACGGTCGTCTCGACGCCGTGTCAAATGCAATCAAGTCCGTGCTTCACAACGATTACAAGCTGGAATCGTACTCCGAGCACGCAATTGAAAACGGTACTACATCGCAGGCTGCTTCGTACGTGAGCATCGTAGACGAGCAGGGCAATGTGTTCTGGGGCGTCGGCATCGATGACGATATCGTGACCTCCTCGGTTCGAGCTTTGGTCAGTGCAGTGAACCGCATGCTGAAAAACTAATGAAAAAACTCGATTTTAGTAGTTGACAATTCGGCGTTTCTGTTGTACTATAGTGAAGCGGTTGTAAAACCGCTTCATACGTAGGGGTATAGTTCAGCTGGTAGAATAACGGTCTCCAAAACCGCAGGTCGTGGGTTCAAATCCTACTGCCCCTGTAAAATAGAAACGACAATTTTCGATAGAAGATTGTCGTTTCTTTTTGTTCTCTTCACTTTTCTCTTTTCGTTCTTCTCTCTTCTTTAAAATTGTCGTTTCCAGACAGGAGAGAATAGAGCACTAAATAACATGAGATATTTGTTCCCAAAACCGTAGTATAAAGATGAGGCAGAAAGGATGGTGAGTAGTTTGGACGATAGTAAAATAATTGAGTTGTTCTATGAGCGCTCAGAGCAGGCAATCATTGAACTATCGAATAAATACGGCTCTGTATGCACAAGAGTAGCAAACAACATACTGAATAATCGGCAGGATACCGAAGAATGCGTAAACGACGCATATCTCGGAGTGTGGAATACAATACCGCCTCAAAAACCAAATCCGCTTTTGAGTTATATTTGTCGTATCGTTCGTAATCTTGCTATTAAAAAGTATCACGCAAATACCGCAGCAAAACGAAATAGTATCTACGATGTCGCACTTGACGAACTGGAAAACTGTTTCCCGGCTTCCACCTCTGTTGAGGATGAATTCCATGCCGGCGAGGTTGCTCGAATCATTGATGAATTTCTTGCAACTCTGGACAAGGAAAACAGAATTATGTTTGTTCGCCGTTATTGGCATTCGGATTCGATCTCGGAGCTTGCGGAACTCTTTCATACAAGCAACCATAATGTTTCGGTTCGGCTTTCTCGCACACGGGAAAAGCTGAGAAAGCACTTGATTAAGGAAGGAGTATCTTTATGAGAAAAAACAGAATTTCTGAAACTATCGGGAGTATCGATCAGAAATACGTCAATGAAGCAACTGCCTATAGCGGCGAAGCAAAAGCTGTTCGTCGTCCTGTTTGGATGAAATGGGGTGCGATTGCAGCTTGCCTTGCACTCGTAGCCGTTATTGGAATTGGTGCATTCCAGAGTGGACTGTTCGGAGGCAATGAGCAAATTGCAACATTGGACAACGGAAGCAAGATCAACTTTGTTAAGTCAGATGG
>JAZODS010000065.1:0-2514 GCA_045597165.1 Lachnospiraceae bacterium
GGAACTCCGCCAAGCGGCAGTCCGAGCGCCTGCAGTCTCGTACCCATTGCACCGTCCAATATTGTTATGTGTTGCTTACTCATCCTGTTCTCCCTCTCGCTGCTTTGCAGCTTCTTCTGGCGAACGCATCCCACACCGTCCGCTCATTGCACATGTCGCACAGCCCGCTCCGCTTGCGCACGCTCCGCTCGGAAGCTCCATGGAGATTGCTCCGTTCACGCCCTGCGAAGTCTCCTCGGCATCCGCCAAGCCGACAATCGCCGTCACGGACTTCATCGGCGTCAACATCCCACTCTCCGTCACGTGCAGGCCGAGTCGTTTGCCCGCCTCCAACGTCGCCAAAAACTCCGGCTGCAAGGAAAGCGGCAAATCGCCGTATCCCGGCGAGAATCTCCACGTCTGCCGACACGTCGGAAAATGCTCCTGCAGCTCAAGCTGAATGTCGTCGCACAGCTGCTCGAGCAGCGCTCCGGCCATTGCGTCGGTCAGAAGAGCATTTGGCATATTCGTCACCTGCAGCTGCCGCAGCAGTGCATCCACTCCGGCACCGAGCGTCACCGCCATCAAAATGACGCGCGAACAACCCTCCAAATGCTTCACAATGTCATGCCCGGTCAGGCGCATCGCACACTCCGACAGCGCCAGCTCCGTCTCGCTCACCGGCACAATATCAAATACTCCGTAGCCAAATGCCGGACCGCACGCTTCCTGCAACGGTGCCTCGCATTCGCTCATCATCCTCACAATGACCTCGTCCGGCTGCGAATCGCCGTAGCCGAGGTATCTTGCGGCCTCCTTCATCGGAACAGCCCGCAGCTTTGCCATAGGACGTTACCTCCAAACTGTATGTATCGCGTTCCCCGTCGGTCGCCCGCGCGGCGCTCGTGCAACCGCATCGCCACCGAGGCCTTTCTTCGGCGCGCAGCCTCTTAGCGCTTCGGATTGAGCATTCCGCTCACCGCGTTGCTGATTCTGCGAGCCACAAACGGGTTGTTCATCGTATAGAGATGAATTCCGTCCACTCCCTGCGACACGAGATCGATAATCTGGTCCACCGCATAAGCGATACCCGCGTCGCGCAGCGCCTCCGGATACTCCTCGTAGCGCGCCATCATGCGAGAGAACTTAGCCGGCAGACTTGCACCGCACATCGTAACCATACGCTCAATCTGATTCTTGTTCACAACCGGCATGATGCCCGCCTCAATCGGCACATCGATGCCCGCCGCGCGCACCTTGTCGAGGAATCGGAAAAATGCATCGTTGTCAAAGAAGAGCTGCGAAAGCAAATGCGTCGCACCGGCATCCACCTTTCTCTTCAGGTTCTCAATGTCCTCATCCATGTTGCGCGCCTCGAGATGCACCTCGGGGTAGCACGCGCCCATGATATGAAAATCGCCCTTCTGTTTCAAATACGCCACCAAATCGGAAGCATGCTTAAAATCCTCCTTCGGCGCCACGTCCGGATTGCGGTCGCCGCGCAACGCAAGGATGTTGCGAATGCCTCGCTCATTTAGCTGCTCCACCACGTTGTCGATGTCGTTACGGTCATTGTACAAACAAGTCAAATGCACCGCCGCCGGAATTCCGTAGTTCTTCTGAATAATCTCCGCAATGTCTACCGTCTTCGTATCGGCCGCATTTCCACCGGCACCGTAAGTCACGCTGATAAAATCAGGCCTCAAATCGTGCAGCCCGTCCAACGTCTTGTAAATCGTCTCAATCGAGCCCGTCTTCTTCGGCGGAAAAATCTCAAAGGTCAACGCCGTCCTTCCGTTTTTCATGATGTTCTCCAAACCCATACAAATGTCCTCCTAGCTCAAATCTATAATCGGTTTGCGACCGTGACCGGGCACCTCCGGCACCACTTGACGCACCGGCAAGGTCACCCCGCGGGCGCCCGCTTGCGGCCGCCACAACGCACTTTTACCCCGCCAAAGGCGAGGCCACAAATTACTATTCAATAAATGTGTATCTATAATAGCACATATGCGCGAGAAAATCTATAAGGAGGGGAGAAAAAAACACCTCCCCCCTACTCAAGAGATTTTGAACACACTTTGACCTTATAGCCAAGCTCCTCCATGCAGCTCTCTATGATATCCTCCATGTGCTCCTCTGCCCTGGCGAAGATTCCGTCCTGTTTTGCCGCAGTCCACTCCCGCTCTTCGATGTCGGCAAGGTACTGAGTAATCTGCTCCGCCTTGATTGGATTGAAGATATTATTGTCTTCAATGCATTCCAACGTTTCCGCATCGATATCGTTACTGAGCAGTTTTGCATCCGGCAAAACCACAATCACCAGGTCGCTTTTCGGATCAATATCAACCTCGACATCATTCAGGTCATAACCAACTTTGATTGTTCCTTCATAGATGATTTCCACCTCGCTCGTTGTCCCCGGCCAATTGAACAATCCGAAGAAATCCCTCGCATCGCTCACCTTCGAAACGCCTTCATAGCGTTGCGCATACGTTGCAACCTCTTCCAGTTCCATCAACTTGCGCTTGATTG
>JAZODS010000066.1:0-2112 GCA_045597165.1 Lachnospiraceae bacterium
GTGATTCTTTCTCTCGGGAATCGTAATGTTCCAGTTCCATACCAAACAACTTCTTGTCCAGCTTTCTGAAACCATTATATATCCAACGAACCACTTTGCATATAATGAAATATGGTACTGCCAAAATCAAAAGAAACAGAATCGCTATGACAAATCTCATACATTGACCACCCTGGTTGTTTAATTATCTATCCGACAGGGAATGCTTTTTATTTAGGGAGCCCAACAATCTCACCCATTGTTTCAACGACGACTTGAACCTATGGCAAGGCGTGTTATCTTCAACTCGGGCTTTACATCCCCCAAAATATCATATGCCATCTTCACATTGCAACTGATGTACCAAAGAAATTTATCCTCTCACTCTTGTTATTGTTTGCTGATAACTATAGCGATTCCACATATTGAGTTCTTACATGGTTTTTACGCATACCATTACTAGATAAGTAAACATCATTAGCTTCCCTAATGTACATAACATCACCATTAATCGCACCGGATTTTTCATTCCTTTGTTCGTTCGTACATATTCAAAATACGTTTTTTGAACATATTGTTTCTTTGTTAATCTACATGTCAGCGTCCGTAGCAGATTAAGCACCGGTGCACATAACATACGCGCCAACATCCCTAGTACGGTAAAGATGAACAGGCATATATATATTTCAACCACCTCATGTTGCCCTTTGCTAAGAGAAACAAAAGCCAACGATATTAACAAGAACAAGATATTAATGATAACGTTCTTTCTCAGTGACCAGTTTTTATTCGTTACCCAGAAAGCTCCGCATATCCAACACATGCCCATTACGCACCATATAACACCGCCCAACTACACACCTCCTATGCTATTAAGCACCTCATAAATGCTGATACTCATGCAGAAAGGGTTGCTAATAAGCCTTTCACCTTCTTCGCAAATGCGTTTTTATTCTCAGCACACGTTTTTATACTCCGAGCCTGTCGCCCTACAGCAGATCCTCCAAGTCATCCAACTCTGCCTGCAACACCTTGAGATTCTTCTCGGCATCTACCGCATCCTGCTCTGCTTTTTGGATCCAGCTGCGGTTGCGTGCCTGGCGGTCGAGCAAACTCTGGATTGATTCACTTTCGGCCTCGAGCATCCGCGCGTAGTCCTGCGCCTTCGCGTTGAACTCCTCCTTTTCGGAGATGCTTCTGCGGATGTCGGAACCTCCCGGCAGTCTGTCCTCAAAGCCTACGTCGAGCATAAAATGATCGTCGTCTGCGTCGAACTCCTCCGAATTTTTATTCTTCTCCACGAGGAACAAAATCAGGAACAGCACCGTCAGCACGAACATCAATCCGAGCAATGCGTACAAGATCAAGGTCTTCGTGTCAAGCTCTTGTTTTCCCTCGTTTCCGTCAATCGGAGCGGAAGGTGTTCCTACTGGCTGCGTCGGTTCCGGTGTTACCGTAGGCGTTACGGAAAGGTTCGACTCCGGCGGAACAACCGGTGCATCCGCGTCTTCGTCCTCTTCGACAAAGCGCTGCATCGAGCCCTCTACGGAATCGTATGTATACCAGCCCTTTTCTCCGTCGCCGTTCATTGCGTACACGAGATAGTACTCGCTCTCCTCGGACTCCACGTATACCGTAAGCTCCTTCGAAAGCACGGTTCTAACTGCCTCGGTATATCCCTCGGGAACAGTTACGCCCTCGGGCAGCTTCAAGAACACGTAGCTTCTCGCGGCCTCGTGGCCCTCCTCATACGGGTAAAATGCTCCACTCTCGGCATCGTACACGTACAGCTTGTCGTCACTCAGCTGAACGAGCGTCACATTTCCCGCAAGACTCTGCAGGGTAGCAATCGTGTAACCCTCGTATTCCATCGTTCCCGCTTCAAAGCCTTCGGGCGTCTCCACCGTAATCGTATCGAGCACCGTGAGGCTTTGGTCGCCCGCATCCACGCTCACGCCCGGTGTCGGGGTCGGCGTCGGGGAGGGCTTGCTTCTCGTTACCGTAATCGTATACGTCTTTGTCGTCTTGCCGTCCTCGGCCGTAACCTTAATCGTTACCGTATTGGCGCCCTCCACGAGCGACTTGTTGCCGCTGACAGCTACCTTTGCCTTCGAGTCCGCCGCCTTTGCCGAC
>JAZODS010000067.1:0-3861 GCA_045597165.1 Lachnospiraceae bacterium
TATGGTTCTGGCCCGGTGCACTGCATGCTTACTTTGACCTGTTCTCAGGTGCTATCCAATCGTACGTATTCTGTATGCTGACGATGGTATTTATCTCGAACAATTTCGAGGAATAGAGATAACAACATAATGAAACATTTATTTTAGGAGGATCACATCTATGGAAATCTTTAATGACGCATTTATCGCTGGTTGTTCCGCACTCGGTGCAGGAATCGCAATGATCGCAGGTATGGGCCCCGGTATCGGCCAGGGTTATGCAGCAGGTCAGGGTGCAGCTGCAGTTGGTCGTAACCCCGGTGCAAGAGGTACCGTTATGGGTACGATGCTTCTTGGCCAGGCCGTTGCAGAGACGACCGGTTTGTACGCTCTCGTTGTAGCCATTCTTTTGCTCTTCGTAAATCCGTTGATCTAATCGGGCGGTATATAAAGAGAATTTAGGATGGAGGAAGTAACGTGAGAGCTTTATTGACAGCACAACTAATGGTTTTGGAAACCGGTGCTTCCGAAAAGTCTCTGATAGGCAGAATCTTCGGCTTGGATCTTCAGGTCATCTTTGATGCTGTAATCACAGGCTGTGCCATATTCTTTCTGTTCTTTTTGGTATCGTATCTGGTCTTTGAGCCCGCAAGAAATCTGTTGCAGAAGCGACGCGAGAGAATTGAGGGCGATTTGGCTGCCGCTGCAAAGGAAAAGGAAGAAGCCATGGAATTCAAGGCTGAGTACGATGCACGCTTGAAGCAGGCAGACAGAGACGTTGATGTTATCTTGAGTGAGGGTAAGAAGAAGGCTTTGCGCCGCGAGGAGGCTATCGTGAACGAGGCACACGCGGAGGCAGCAAGAATCAAAGAGCGCACGGAGCGCGAGATTGCCCTTGAGAAGAACAAGGTAAAGGACGAAATCAAGGCAGAGATGGTTGCCGTAGCCAAAGAGATGGCAGGCAGATTCGTGTCCGGTGAGATGGACGATACGAAGCAGGCGGCAATCGTGGATGACGTGCTAAAGGAAATGGGTGAACACACATGGCAGGAGTAGTTAGCAGTACTTACGGCCATGCGCTGTTTGAATTGGCATTGGAAAAGGGACAGCTGGAGGCGATGTTAGAGGAGGCCACGGTAGTACGCAAGGTACTCGAGGACACTCCCGAGCTTCTTAGCTTGTACAATCATCCGAAGATCGCTATGGAAGAGAAGGAAGCATTTACAGAAGAGTGCTTCCGTGGAAGAGTCAGTGACGACATGACCGGCTTTTTGATTCTTACCGTGCGAAACGGAAGACAAAATGATATTGCGGCAATTTTGGATGCTTACGAGGCAGAGGTGAAGGAGTATAAGCGAATCGGTATCGCGTACATTACGACTCCGCGCCCGATGCCCGAGGAGCAGAAGGAGCGTTTGCTGCAGCGTTTGATTGAGACAACTCGCTACGAGAGCTTTGAGATGCACTACAGCATCGACGAGTCCTTGATCGGCGGAATCGTTGTTCGCATCGGCGACCGTGTTATGGACAGCAGCATTCGGACGCAGCTTGCAAGCATGCAAAAAGACCTTATGCAGCTTCAGGTATAGAAGCCGACAGAACGTCATATAGAATTCGAAAAAGGAAGGTACAAGGCTTTGAATTTGAAACCGGAAGAAATCAGTTCCGTTATTAAAGAGCAGATTAAAAGATATAGTGCAAGGCTTGTTGTATCCGACGTTGGAACCGTTATTCAGGTAGCTGACGGTATCGCACGAATCCATGGCTTGGAAAATGCGATGCAGGGCGAGCTCCTTGAGTTCCCCGGCGAGGTTTATGGTATGGTCATGAACCTTGAGCAGGACAACGTAGGTGCAGTATTGCTCGGTGACTCCTCTGCGATCCGCGAGGGTGACACCGTAAAGACGACCGGTCGTGTAGTAGAGGTTCCCGTCGGCGATGTTATGCTCGGTCGAGTAGTAAACGCACTGGGACAGCCTATCGACGGCAAGGGTCCTATTCAGGCAGAGTCGTTCCGCCAGATTGAGCGTGTAGCAAGCGGCGTTATCGCAAGAAAGAGCGTAGACACGCCTTTGCAGACAGGTATTAAGGCAATTGACTCGATGATTCCGATCGGAAGAGGTCAGCGTGAGTTGATTATCGGTGACAGACAGACCGGTAAGACGGCAATCGCGATCGATACAATTATTAACCAGAAGGGTCAGAACGTGAAGTGTATCTACGTAGCCATCGGCCAGAAGGCATCGACGGTTGCGAACATCGTTAAGACCTTGGAAGAGTACGGTGCTATGGATTATACGACGGTTGTTGCGGCAACCGCAAGTGAGCTTGCACCGCTTCAGTACATTGCGCCGTATGCAGGCTGTGCAATCGGCGAGGAGTGGATGGAGAACGGACAGGACGTACTCGTAATTTACGACGATTTGAGTAAGCATGCTACGGCGTATCGTACGCTTTCCTTGCTGCTCAAGAGACCTCCGGGACGTGAGGCGTATCCGGGTGACGTATTCTACCTCCACAGTCGTCTTTTGGAGCGTGCGGCTAGATTGTCCGACAAGCTGGGCGGCGGTTCTCTTACCGCACTTCCCATCATCGAGACGCAGGCCGGTGACGTTTCGGCATACATTCCGACGAACGTTATCTCCATCACGGACGGACAGATTTACCTTGAGACCGAGATGTTCAACTCCGGTTTCCGCCCTGCGGTAAATGCAGGTTTGTCCGTATCGCGAGTAGGTGGTGCGGCACAGATTAAGGCTATGAAGAAGATCGCAGGTCCGATTCGTATCGAGTTGGCACAGTACCGCGAGCTCGCAGCATTTTCACAGTTCGGTTCCGACTTGGATGCGGACACGAAGGAGAAGCTTGCACAGGGTGAGCGTATTCGCGAGATTTTGAAGCAGCCTCAGTATCAGCCGATGCCCGTAGAGAATCAGGTTATTATCATCTACGCGGCTACGAAGAAGTATCTTTTGGACATTCCGGTAGATCAGATTCAGGAGTTCGAGAAGGAGCTGTTCGAGTATATAGCTTCTAAGTATCCCGAAGTACCCGCATCGATCCGTGAGAAGCGTGAAATCGACGCTGAGTGCGAGGAGGCCCTGACGAAGGCAATCCGTGAGTGCAAGGCTTCGTTTCTTAAGTAATTAGGTAAGAGAGGAATCATTCTATGGCCTCAATGAGAGATATAAAGAGACGTAGAAGCAGTATCCAAAGCACCGGTCAGATTACGAAGGCTATGAAGCTGGTTTCCACCGTAAAGCTGCAGAAGGCTAAGGGCAGAGCGGAGGAAGCAAAGCCGTACTTCAATCATCTGTACCAGACGATTTCCACAATCTTTGCAAAGGCAACTCCCGAGGTGCGCGAGAAGTACACAGCGGATAAGCCGAATACGAAGAAAGCAATCATTGTACTCACCTCGAACAGAGGCTTGGCCGGCGGCTACAATGCCAACGTGGTCAAGATGGTTATGAATTGTGGAATCCCGCAGGATCAGCTGCTGATTTATTCCGTCGGACGCAAAGGTCGTGACGCGCTTCGCAGACGTGGCTACGAGATTGTGAAGGATTATTCCGAAGCAATGAACAGCCCGCTCTACAGCGACGCATCCGATATTGCGCAGGACGTAATGGACGCGTTCGAAGAAGGCACGATTGGTGAGATTTATATTGCATTTACCGTGTTCCGCAACACCGTAAGTCAGATTCCCACGATGATTAAGCTGCTGCCGACCGACGACAAGCTCGGTGACGCGGCAATTCACGAGGAAGCTGCAGCACTTATGAACTTCGAGCCTGACGCAGAGGAGACACTTCGTGTGATTATTCCGAAGTACGTCAGCGGAGAGATCTACGGCGCGATGGTAGAGTCTTTGGCGAGTGA